>NZ_JAXUHN010000062.1:0-53150 GCF_035916875.1 Methylomicrobium sp. Wu6 | reverse complement strand
ATTAAGTGAATAGCAACAAGTTCATTGGCATTTCTTGAGCTCTCTAAGTCATTGATTTGCTATTCACAGGTTGCAAACGAACTTCTCGCGAAGCACTTACCATATGATTAATAGGATTTCTACCGAGCTCCTTGCGGATTTCAGTGTCTGAAAAAATTTTCCCTCAACAATCGCATGTCACTCAACAAATGACTTACTATAAAGACCGACCATTCGATGAGTGGTGCGGCTGTGCGATCGTTTGTGGACGTATGCGGCGAATTTAAAAACCGCGAAAATCTTGGCGCATGCTTTATCCCTGATTTTCAGCTTGGTTTCATATTGACGACCTAGAATATCCCTCATTCCGTTCAACCGCCAATCATGAGGAAACTCTAATGAACAATCAATCCACCGTGCGAGTCTGGGATATTCTGATTCGCATCTTTCACTGGTCGCTGGTCGCGAGTTTTACTGTCGCTTATCTGACCAGCGAGGAAGAAAATCTCTGGCATATCTATTCCGGTTACACCGTCCTCGGGCTGATTGTTTTCCGGCTGATCTGGGGCTTCACCGGCAGCCAATATGCGCGATTCAGCGATTTTGTCCGCTCCCCCGCCGTGGTTTACCACTACGTCAAAAGCCTCCGCGCAGGTCACCCGCGGCATTATTTGGGCCATAATCCGCTCGGCGGCTGGATGGTCGTTGCGTTGCTGTTGACATTGTTCGTGGTCACCCTCAGCGGACTTAAAGTCTACGCGATCGAAGAAGGCAAAGGCCCGTTTGCCGGCACGAAGTCTATCGAAATGACGCCGATTGCTGCGGCTTACGCCGGAGATGAGGATGAGGATGAAGACGAGGACGAAGAAAATGACGATCAAAAATCAAACGACACCAACAAGGCCGATGAAGAATTCTGGGAAGAAATCCATGAAACCTCCTCGAATTTGATGTTGCTGTTGATAGCATTTCATGTGTTCGGCGTGATCGTGGCGAGCCGACTGCACAAGGAAAACCTGATTAAAGCGATGCTGACAGGTAAGAAAAATTGACCATGACAAGGTAATTGAAAAGTTTTTAGTAAAAAATACCTTGCATCGTTCCCACGCCGGATCATGGGAACGATGCAAAATACCTGTCAAAGCTGTTGGCCGCATTGCCTCGCGGGTGGTTATGCGACAATCCGAATATGACGGCTCCGATTGTAAGGAGGCGCGCTAGCCCTGTATGGAATCGATCGGAAGCCGGTAAGCGGGCATTTCGATTGCGGCCACGTCACGGCCCAGCATCACGCATGTACCTTGATAGCGATCTTCGCCGGTCGCCGAAAATTCGAACGTAAAACGTCTCAGGATGCGCACTTTCCCTGTGTTATCGCGTGCCAAAGAGAAACCGTTCAACGCAATATAACCATCAAGCATTTGCACCTCGCAAAGTCGGCACTGCCGCCGCGTCGCAGCAAAAGCGATTTCCTTGACTTGTTGCGCGCGGCTCCAGTACAGATAAGCGGCGATCAGTAATACAATAAAAACGATATCGGCTGGCATAGATTCGGATAGGCAGGATTAGTATTCGTCATCAATACCGTTTATTGTACTAAGATTGAAGAATATCTCGATCGGCAGAGTCAAATTATGAAATTACCGATGACCGGCGGCTGTTTATGTGGAGCGGTGCGTTATGAAATCAGCGCACGGCCGGTGCGGATGGTCAATTGCCACTGCCGGAGCTGTCAAAAATGCTCCGGCTCGGCTTACCTGGCGCTGTTGTTTGTGCCGGATTCGGCGTTGAAAGTCGCCGGAAGTTATCGGGAGCATCCAACTATTGCCGCGAGCGGCAATACGGTTTACCGTGCTTTCTGTACGCAATGCGGAACTCCCTTGTTCGGGCGCAACAGCGCCTTTACCCAACTCCGGCCAGTCGTGGCGATGACGCTTGACGACCCCGGCCTCTATCATCCCGAACTGGACATGTGGGTCGCCGACGCACAGCCGTGGGATACGATGAATCCCGATTTACCCAAATACCCCGGCAATTTCTGGTAAGCCGCAGAGAAGGATTATTATGCATTCGCAACTCAGTACAGTCGAAATCAAACCCGCCGCGGAGCACCGCTATTCGATCATTTGGCTGCACGGTTTGGGTGCGGACGGCCATGATTTCGAGTCGATCGTGCCGGAACTCAGTCTTCATGCCGAAGCCCACATTCATTTTATCTTTCCCGATGCGCCGTTCCGCCCTGTCACAATCAACGGCGGCATGACCATGCGCGCCTGGTTCGATATACTCGAACTTTCACGCAATTTGAAAGTAGATATTGCCGGCATTTATGATTCGGTTAAATCGATTCGGCAGCTGATAGAGGACGAAATCGCCAAGGGTATTCCGTCCGAACATATCCTGTTGGCCGGATTTTCGCAGGGCGGCACAATCGCCTTGCATGCGGGCCTGAGCTTCAATCGAAGACTGGCCGGAATCGTCGCATTATCGACTTTTTTGCCGACACTTGAGCAATTGAAGGCCGAACGCTCCGCCGCCAATCAGGACATTCCGATACTGATCGCACACGGCATTATCGATTCGGTGGTCGATGTCGAACTGGGCAAAAATACCAGCGATCAATTGCTGGCGTTCGGATACCCCGTCGAATGGCACGATTTCATGATGGGCCATTCGGTATGCATAGAAGAGATCGAACACATCGCCCAGTTCATCAATGCGGCCTTTCGCAAGCGCTCCTCGCGAGCATAGATTGGCCGCTACGCAAAGCCAAATGAGGAGGATGGGTAGTTTAGCTATCGCTCGCGGCAACGGCACTGTCCGTATCCATAGACTCTTTTGGGAGGACTGTCCGTTTTAGCGTAGCTTATCGCCTAACACCCACGCCATCGCTCCGAACCTGGCATGATCGATTCAATAATATGCCTTAATTAAAAATGTTAGAATCGACCGCACCGAGCATTGAACCGACGCCCTTTGCCGGCCTGGAGCCAGAACCATGTATAGAACAATGCGCCTGCAACTGCCACTTTTTCTATTGACGCTGATGCTGGGCAGTGCTGCGCGAGCGCAGGAAATCGATATCGACTCCGGCAAGCTGCCTCGCGAAGGCCGTTCGCTTGACGATTTTACGCCGCGCGGCTGGACGGCGGAAATGAAGGCCAACGGCGACTTGAATGCCGACGGCATTGCCGATATTGCAGCGATCCTGATTCAAACGCCTGCTAAACCGGATAAGGATAACCTCGAAGAAAGTCAACGCTTGTTGCTCGTACTGATCAGCGGGCCAAACGGAAAGCTCCTGCCGGGCGGCAGGAATGGCGAACTGCTCGGGTGTGTACACTGTGGCGGCGTCAAGGAAAGCGCCGGCGTCGAAATCAAAAAAGGCGTATTGATCGTCAGCCAGTTGACCGGTTCCCGGGAGTTTACCGATCAAACGTGGCGGTATCGTTACAACGCAAAAATTCGCCGCTTTGTGCTGATCGGCAGGGATGTCACAAATGGTGACGGCGCGGTTGGGACAGGCGTTAAAGAAAGTTACAACTTTTTGACCGGCATCAAAATCAGCAAACATTACCGGTACGATCATAAACGCGACCGGGAAGTCACAATTTCCTCAAAGAAAGAAAAAATTTCGAAACAAGCGCGATTTCTTGAAGATGCCGGCATGGAATGACAGGAAAATCCGGCGGCAATCGCGAAACCTAAGGCAAATACACGCTCCAACTCATTCCGCCCAGCGTTTTGCTTGGCACGCCCTCCAGTTTGCCGCCCAACAAGTCGATCAAATCGTTCACAACCGCCATGCCGATGCCGTGCCCGTGAATGTTTTCATCGGCTCTGACGCCGCGTTTTAATATTTCGCTCAGCTTTTGCTGCGGAATACCAGGACCGTCGTCCTCGATCAACAGATACACGGCATAATTGCGGCGGTTTTTACGCTGGTTCAGCACAACGCTAACCCGAACCGTTTGCCGGCACCATTTGCAGGCATTGTCGAGCAAATTGCCGATGATTTCGTAAAGGTCGCCTTCCTCGTAATACACCGGACTCGACTCGGGAATGTTCAGGTCGAAAAAGACGCCTTTGTCGAGATAAACCTTGGTCAGCGAGGTAACCGTTTTCCGGATGATCTCCGCAACGTCGGACCTGCCGACGGTCTTGGTCTCGCCTTTCGCGGCCGCGCGTTGCAACTGGTATTCGATGATCTTGTCCATGTGGGTAAGCTGCTCGATCACGGCGTCCTTATTACCTTGAAAGGAATGCGCATAGCCGTGCAGGATTGCCAGCGGCGTCTTCAGACTGTGCGCTAGATCGGCCAGCGTATTGCGGTAGCGCTCCAGATGCGCGCGCTCGCTGTTGATGAAAGCGTTCAGATTGCTTGCGAGCCCCTGCAACTCGGTGGCATAGTAATGGTCCAGACGCAGACGCTTGCCTTTTTCGATCGACTCCAGATCCCTGACAATCCGGCGGAGCGGCTTCAAACTCCAACGCAACAGCGAAAACTGAATCAGGATCAACACCACGCCGATGACCAACAGCCAGGCTCTCAGCGTCACGGTAAAACGCTTCACCTGCTGAGCGACAAAGCCGCCGTCTTCGACGACGGTAAACAGGTATTCGCGCTCCATACCGCTCACATTCTGCCAGATGACCCGATAATGGAAAGCATAGCGGTTACGCTTTTCCAATGTAAACGCCGATTCACCCGGCGCGATTTCGGGTATGGGCGGCGGATCTAGACCGATCGCGGAAGGCGAACTCCATACCAGCTTCTTATTGGTTTGCTGGATGTAGCCGTAGAGCCCCGATCCTGGATTCGTAAAACGCGGGTCGTGCAGGTTCGGCGAAATCGATAATTCGCCGTTATCCTTCAGTTCGGCGGACGACAACAGAGAATACACCTGAATCTGCAAGCGTTCCTTTAATGCTTCCTCGGCGCTTTCGCGAAAGCCCTGTTCGAGCACCAAGGCGACCAATGCGAAAAAGGCCGCCAGCACCAGGCCTTCCGCGGTCAGCAATCTAAAGCTTAAGGATTTGGTACGCATCGCGCTCGTCTTGTTCATCTGAAAGGGAGCGTCGGGTTTCTGTTGAATAACATCAACGCCCATGTTGTTGTCGTCGTAAGTCTTTTTCATCACGATTAGAGTCAATGACTTATCTGCTTTGTCGATAAGAAATCCTGGGTTCCAGGCAACTATTGCTTCTTGATAATTATAGGATTATCGGTCCGGCGCAGGCGTTTTATTGGAAACTCTAACCAAAGCCAATTTGCCATTGTGATTCGTAATCATACAGGAGAACGCGCTTTCATCGTCTGCTATACATTTTTTATGCGTTATAATATAACATTACACCTCAATAAACTGTCTCCATGCAGAGCAATCAACTCGCTATTTTTCCATCTGTCGTCGCCTTTTTGTTGTTCTCGGGTTTACCGGCGACAACGTTGCGAGCCGAAGAACAAGACAGCAAAATGCTGGATGAAATCGTCGTTACTGCACCTTCGCAACAGACGGAGGAGAGCCCTGTTTCGCCGTTCAAGGTAATGAGCGACGAAGAATTGCGGATGAAAACCGGTCACAGCATCGGCGAGACGTTAAAGGATGAGTTGGGCATCAGCAGCCAGTCTTTCGGTCCGGGCGTCGGCGCTCCGGTAATCCGTGGGCAGGCAGGCCCCAGGGTGCGGGTATTGAGCAACGGCATCGGCAGCAACGATGTGTCGGCGTTTAGTCCGGATCACGCGACCAGCGTCGAACCGCTACTGGCCGAGAGGATCGAAGTGCTGCGGGGACCTGCCACTCTGATGTACGGCAGCGGCATAATCGGCGGCGTGGTCAATGTGATCGACAACCGTATTCCGGGACAGATGCCCGATAAACCGATCGGCGGCGCGCTCGAACAGCGCTTCGATTCGGCCAGCGACGAAACCAGCACCGTGATGAAAGTCGACGGCAGCCAGGACCATATCGCCTACCACCTGGACGGCTTCTATCGTCACCGCGACGATCTCTCGATAGGCGGCAGCGCGATCGATACGGCCAAGGTAGCAATCACCAATCCCTCGCTCGATATCGTCGATAATCCCAACGGCCATTTGAACAATACCGGCGCTGAGGCAATCAGCGGTTCGGCCGGCTTGTCCTGGATCGGCGAACCGGGGTTCGCGGGCGCTTCGATCAATCACCTCGAAAACAATTACGGCATCGCGCCGGACGGCACCGGCGAGGAAAACGTGCGCATCGCCTTGCGGCAGGACAAATACGACTTCAAAGGCGAGTTGAACGATCCGTTCCGTTTTGCTAAAAGCCTGCGCGCCCGCTTGGGATACACCGACTACCAACACACCGAAATCGCGAACGGCGCCCCCGGCGCGTTTTTCACGAATCAAACCTACGAAAGCCGGCTGGAAATGGATCATCGTGACCTCGGCCCGCTGCGCGGCACGATCGGGTTTCAAGCGCAGGCCAGCGACTTCAACGCGCTCGAAAAACTGACCGGCGCGGCCATCGTGCCGCATTCCTTGATCAACAGTTACAGCGTTTTCGCGGTCGAATCGTTCGATGCCGGCCCCGTGACCTATCAGTTCGGCACCCGCATCGATCAAACCGACATTCGGCCGGACGGCATGAAAGGTCTCGGCTACACGCCGGTCAGCGCGTCAGCTTCCGCAATTTGGAAAATAGACAAGAAACACCAGTTGAATCTGGCAATCACCCGTTCGTCGCGAGCGCCGCAAGTGCAGGAACTCCTGGTCAACGGTTATCACGATGCCACCCGCAGCTTCGAACGGGGCAATCTGGGTTTGCGGGAAGAAACTTCCTACAACCTCGATCTGGGCTACCGCTTCAAGTCCGACTGGCTGCGCGCCGAATTCGATTTGTTCCACAACTGGGCCGGCGACTATATCTATCAACAACGCAACGGCGAATTCGTCGATGAAAACGGCAATCCCTGCGCCGTGGACTGCAATCCGGTCCTGGTCAGCAGCCAACAGGATGCGATATTCAAAGGGTACGAAGCCAAGCTGATTTTCTCTATGATGGAGAATCGTTACGGCCTGCTGGATTTGACCCTGTTCAGCGACTACACGCGCGCCGAATTCGTGAATGGCGGCGATGTGCCGCGTATACCGCCGCTGCGCTACGGCCTGCAACTTGATTATTCGCAGGACAAATTGTCGAGCTATCTACGCTTCGCCCGCGCCGACAACCAGCCGCATAGCGGCGACTTCGAAACCTCGACCGCCGGGTATTTCTTACTGAACGCCGGGGTCAACTACCAAGTGAAAACCTATAAGGACGCCAAGCTAATGTTGTTTGCAAAAGGCAACAACCTACTCGATCAAAACATCCGCAATTCGGCTTCCTACCTCCGGAATTTTGCGCCAGAAGCCGGAAGGGGGGCGGAGATTGGGTTCAGGTTGAGTTATTGAAACTCCGGCAAGACATCGACGAAGGAATCTGGGACAATGTCGCCGGAATCCAATCCATAGTAATACCGACCGAAAATGACAAAGATGAATGACCTGATTGCCCGCGTCTTCCGCCAGGAAGTGCTGGCAATGTCCGCCTACCATGTAGCCGATGCCGAGGACTTGATCAAGCTGGATGCGATGGAAAATCCTTATGAATGGCCTGAAGACGTCAAGACGCACTGGCTCGAAACATTGCGCGCCTGCCCGCTGAACCGTTATCCCGATCCCGGCGCGCGGCGTCTTGCTGCGACGATCAAACAGATGAATGGCCTGGATCAGGACGCCGCGCTGCTGCTCGGCAACGGTTCCGATGAAATCATCCAACTGCTGTTGATGGCGCTGCCGCAAGGCTCCCCAGTGTTGTCGCCGGAGCCGGGCTTTGTGATGTACAAACAACTGAGTCACTGCCTGGGCTTGAATTACATCGGCATTCCTTTGCAGGAGGAGGATTTTGCACTCGATTTGCCGGCGATGCTGACCGCAATTGAGCGGCACCAACCGAAGCTGATTTTTCTCGCGTATCCGAACAATCCGACCGGGAACCTGTTCAATCAGGACGCAATCGGTGCAATCATCGAGCAAGCTCCCGGCCTTGTCGTGATCGACGAAGCCTATGAGCCGTTCGCTGACGCGAGCTACCTTGAAATGCTCGGACGCCATCCGAACCTGTTGGTGATGCGCACCGTATCCAAGCTGGGACTGGCCGGTTTGCGCCTAGGCTATCTATGCGGCAGTCCCGAGCTGATCGAACAACTGGACAAAATACGCTTACCCTACAATATCAATGTGCTAACCCAAGCAAGCGCCGAATTTGCCTTGAACCACAAGGCGCTGTTCGATCAGCAGACCCGATTGATCCGGGCCGAACGTGCACGCGTCTTCGCCGAACTGAATGCGATCGGCGGCATCACCGCCTACCCGAGCTCGGCCAATTTCATCCTGTTCAGAACGCCGTCAGGCCGTGCAAACGCGATTTTTGCCGCACTCAAACAGATGGGGGTTCTGATCAAAAATTTGAGTCCGCAAGGCGGCATTTTGGTCGATTGTTTGCGTGTCACCATAGGCAAGCCCGATGAAAACGAAGCGTTTCTTTCCGCATTAAAACAAAGTCTTATCTCACATCCTTGAAATCCGAAGTGGTCAGCGGCAAACCGGCCGAACCGACCTGTCCGGTTTTCGCCTTGACTAATAGTTGCATTTTTTGTCATTTCCCGTTAACAAATCGATTAAGCTCTTCAACTCGACTAGGTTCTAGTGGTATATTGCGCTCGATAACGCGTTAATTACGACACAGACCTGAACAGGAGAGTTAGATAATGAATAACCAAGGCGTCGATAAGTCTAAACGCCAGTTTTTAACCTCGGCATTGACCGTAGTGGGGGCGGTCGGCACGGGTTATTTAGCTGTACCTTTTCTCGCGCAGATGCAGCCCAGTGTAAAGGCGATGGCCGCCGGCGCGCCGGTCGAGGTTGACATCAGCAAAATGGAGCCGGGGCAATTGCTCCGCGTCGCCTGGCGCGGCAAGCCGGTCTGGATTTTATTGCGAACACCGGAGGTGTTGGCGACGCTCCAAACGCTGGATAACGAACTTCGCGATCCCATGTCCGATGAATCGATTCAGCCCGATTACAGCAAAAATCTCTACCGTTCTATCAAGCCCGAAATTTTCGTCGCCATCGGCATCTGCACCCACCTTGGCTGCTCACCCACTTTCCGTCCCGAACTTGCGCCCGCCGACCTCGGCGACAAATGGAAAGGCGGTTTCTTCTGTCCCTGTCACGGTTCCTGGTTCGATTTGGCCGGTCGCGTCTACCGCGGCGTTCCCGCGCCGACCAATCTCGAAATCCCGCCTTACCGGTACGTGACCGAAAACCAACTGATCATCGGCGAATCCAGCCAAGGAGCAAGCGCATGAAACCTTCACGTCTGTCTTTGTTCGGCGAGTGGATACTCGAACGCTTCCCGATTACTAAGATTTGGGAAGAGCACATGGCGCACTACTATGCGCCGAAAAACTTCAACTTCTGGTATTTTTTCGGGTCGCTAGCGCTGTTGGTGCTGGTCAATCAGATCGTTACCGGGATTTTGCTGACGATGAACTACAAACCGGACGCCAAGCTCGCGTTCGATTCGGTCGAATACATCATGCGCGAGGTCAATTGGGGTTGGCTGATCCGCTACATGCACTCGACCGGCTCGTCGGCATTTTTTATCGTGGTCTATCTGCACATGTTCCGCGGCCTGATGTACGGCTCCTTCAAGCACCCGCGCGAGCTGATCTGGATCTTCGGCATGTGCATCTTCCTCGCCTTGATGGCCGAAGCGTTCATGGGTTATCTGTTGCCGTGGGGGCAAATGTCCTATTGGGGCGCGCAGGTAATCATCTCGTTGTTCAGCGCGATTCCGGTGATCGGCGACGATCTGTCATTGTGGATTCGCGGCGATTATGTGATCGCCGATGCGACCTTGAACCGCTTCTTTGCTTTCCATGTAATCGCGGTGCCGCTGGTGCTGGTGATGCTGGTGTTTCTGCATATTGTCGCGCTGCATGAAGTCGGCTCGAACAATCCCGACGGCATCGAGATCAAGAAATATAAAGACGCCAACGGCATTCCGCTCGACGGCATCCCGTTCCATCCGTACTATACGGTCAAGGACATCGTCGGAGTCGCGGTGTTTCTGATCTTTTTCTCGGTCGTGATCTTTTACATGCCGGAGGTGAACGGCTTATTCCTGGAGCACGCGAATTTCATCCCGGCCGATCCGATGAAGACGCCGGAACATATCGCGCCGGTGTGGTATTTCACGCCATTCTATTCGATACTGCGCGCGATTCCGGATAAATTCGCCGGCGTGCTCGGCATGGGCGGCGCGATCGTCGTGCTGTTTTTCCTGCCCTGGCTCGACCGCGGCCCGGTCAAATCGGTGCGTTACCGCGGCGGCATCTATAAGAAAGCGTTGTTTCTGTTCGTGGTCAGCTTCCTGATTCTCGGCTATCTGGGCACACAGCCGCCGACGCCTGCTGCAACCATCATCGCCAGAGTCTGCAGCGCGATCTATTTCGGCTTCTTCCTGTTGATGCCGGTTTATTCGCGCTGGGAAAAACTGAAGCCAGTGCCGACTCGAGTCACCGAACAGCCCAGCCTGGACGACCGCCTGCGTGAAGCCAAGAAGCTCTACGAAGAGGTCACCATCGTGCTGCCGGCCACACCCGAACAGGCTGCAACGCTGCTGAGCAAATGCACCTTTTTCAGAAGAAGACCAAATCCTGAAGGCATCCGCAAGGCCGCCAAACGTTTTGTCAAAATCCTCAAAACGAGCCTCGACTGATATGAAAAGAATAATAACATTACTGCTGTTTTGTGCGCTGTCGGTTACCGGGTACGCCTCAGAGGGTGTCAAACTAGAATCGGCCGACATCGACTTGTCCGATAAAGAGTCCTTGCAGCGAGGTGCAAAAAGTTTCGTCACCTACTGTCTCGGCTGCCATTCGATCAAGCACATTCGCTACAAACGGCTGGCCCAGGACCTGGAGATGGACGAAAAGAAACTCTTGATCCAGATCGCCCCGCAAAATGCGAGCATTTACGACAAGATGTTCACCGCGATGAACGGCCATGACGCGGAGAAATGGTTCGGCCTTCAGCCGCCCGATCTGTCGCTGATCGCCCGTTCGCGCGGCAAGGATTGGCTATACAGCTATCTGAAAGGTTTCTATGCCGACCATAGCGCGCCGCTCGGCGTCAATAATACAGTCTTTCCCGATGTCGGCATGCCGAACGTGCTTTGGCAACTGCAAGGCCAGCAGGAAGCGGTCGTAAAGATGATCGAGGGCAAACAGATCGTCGAAGGTCTGGTACTTGCCAAACCCGGCACCCTGTCCGAAAAAGAGTTTGACGATCTGGTGAACGATCTTGTAAATTTCCTCGTCTATGTCGGGGAGCCGATGCAGCTTGACAGAATCAGCCGCGGCAAGTATGTGCTGATTTTCCTGTTCATGTTCCTGGGTATCGCTTACCTGCTTAAAAAGGAATACTGGAAAGACGTACATTAAGCGATCGACTCCAAAGTCCTGGGGATAAAACCTGGGCGGTTCGGTTTCCGGATCGCCCAAATCCGCTTGTCTGAATGTTATAATGCCTCGTTTCAGCGTTTTGTACGTTCAAAAGAGGTTCTTGATTAGTGACCAATTTATTTAGCAATAAATCTGTGATGACTCTATTCTCTTCCCCAACATGCGCAATGAGCCATTGCGTTCGCTTTGTATTGCACGAAAAAGCGATCGTCGCAGACATCGAATATTACGATCCGGCCAATCCGCCCGAGGATTTGCTCGAACTGAATCCGACCGGCATATCGCCAACCCTGGTCGAGCGCGATTTGGTGCTTTATGATTCGCGGATCATCATGGAGTATTTGGATGAAAGATTTCCGCATCCGCCGTTGCATCAGATGGATCCGGTATCGCGCGCGAATGCCAGAATGCTGATCAAACGGATCGATCAGGACTGGTATCAATTGCTCGACGAGATTTTGTTCTCCGGCGAAAAAAAATCCGCCCGTGCGAAAAAAATGCTCAAGGAAAGCTTGTTGTCGTCCGCGCCGATTTTCGCTGCCAGGCCGTTTTTCATGAGCGACGAATTTTCGCTGATCGATTGCGCGCTGGCACCGTTGCTGTGGCGTCTGCCGATGATCGGCATCGATGTCTCGACCCCGAACGAAGTAATCACCCAATACGCCGAACGCATTTTCAGGAGGCCTGCATTCAAGCGCAGCCTGAGCGACGCCGAAAAAGACATGGCGCAGTTGCCCAAATGACTTCGTTAAAGCCTTACTTGATTCGCTCGGTTTACGAGTGGGTCACCGATAACAGCCTGACGCCGTACCTTCTGGTCGATGCCGAACATCCCGGCGCGATCGTGCCGCGTGAATTTGTCGAAGACGGCAGGATCGTTTTGAACGCCCGTCCGGAGGCGGTACAAGGTTTGTCGCTTGGCAACGAGGCGATCGAATTCAACGCGCGTTTCGGCGGAGTAGGTAAACACATTTTTGTGCCGATCCGCGCGGTTCTCGCCATTTATGCGAAAGAAAACGGCAAAGGCATGATATTCGATCCTGAAGAAGAAATCACAGACGAGACGCCGCCTGAAACGCCGGATACAAAACCACCGGGCAGGCCGCAGTTGAAAGTCGTCAAATAAATCGCAGATTATAAAACTGCGCGGGATGAGTATCGCTACCATTTCCGGCGCCTCTTAATTACCGCCGCACAGGAATAGAGTGGGCGCCGTCCCGGGTGACTAGTATATTTATTTTATGATCGACAACGCACCACTCAATGCCGATCAGCTTTCAGGATTGGAATTTCTAAAGAAATCCGATATAATTCCATTTTTTATTTCTCAAGTCGATCACTCGGCATTGGGGGGTTAGCTCAGTTGGTAGAGCAGTGGACTCTTAATCCATAGGTCCAGGGTTCGAGTCCCTGACCCCCCACCATTCATTCGCGGCAGGCATCGCGGATGCCGCCGTTTTTCTCCGCGTTTTCTTTTTAGGCGGAATTTCCTAAAATCTGCGAAGGCATAGCCACCAACAGCTTCAAGGCTTGTTTTCACGATCATTTCCGCCCTTTTTCCAATGTATTAGAGCAATTCGCCATGAATCTATCTAAGACCCGGCCGACGACCTTTCGCATCGCTTCGGTTCTGCTGCTATCCCTCTCGTTAACCGGCTGCATTTACTGGTGGCGCGCCTACCAGACTTATGTACAAATGAGCGAGTTCGACCGCTATTTCAAGGTCGCGGCCGACGACGATTTCACCTTGCTGTTCAAAGAACCGATTATGTACAGTGGAGACTTCGTTTCCCTGGCCAAACTGCGCGCCAGCGAAGAAAAGACGACTCCGACCGGCAAGCAATGGCGCTATTGGTTCCGTAAGGTCGATAACAAAGGAAGGCTGATCAAGCCGAAAATCGAGTTTTATTCCGATTTAAACTTCAACAAGAAAGACCGGATTACGGCATGGTCATTCTCCTCGCTCTTTCTCGAAATCGCCCCGCCCAAATTCCTCGAAGTGTCCCTACGCTCGATAGGCGGCGCGGATATCAATGAAGATAAAATGCAGTTGAAAGCCGACACCTCACGCATCGGCAAAGTCGATGCGGAATTGCCGCGCAAAAGCAAGGTTGTCGAGAAATTGGGCGAGCCGTTACGCATTGACAAGGACAATGACCAGGAAATCTATGTATACCATTTCAAGTTGGTCACCCCCGGTATCGAGGAAGGCTATGAGGATCGTGAACTATCCATAATCAACCTCAGCTTCGATAAAAAAACGCAGGAAATGACCAAGATGTCGGGCCGATTTGCGGGACTCAAAATTTCGATCAACTACGGAAATCTGGTTCACAAAAAAGCCGGTGACGTCCATGCATCAAGTTAAGTGTTTAGGATAGGGCTAGACGAAGCCGCTATCCCGGCACCCCTTCGAATAAACGCATAAAATGTAACCTCAAGCTCTCGATGGGCGGGAACGCTCAAAGACGAATCATGGGACTGCAACACAATAGCGCTATCACCCGAAGCCGATTTCAAGCTACTGCGGCTTTAGACAAACCGCAACGACCCGCGACATCCGAAAAGCTATTTTCTTATCATAAGGTCTGCCTTCCATCTACCACAGTGCTCGTCCAACAAACGAATCGGATTATGGCTCGCTTCGCTTACTCAATCTAGCCTTATTCGCTCAAGGTTCCGCACCCACACCAATTTTTGACCAACCGAGTGTTTTCATCTAGCCATGGTCGGACCAACGAAATTCCAAGCAGCCTGGATACAAGCCGAATCGACCGGCACAATGTTATCAAATAAGGCTATTTATGATGCCAGATTCGGCGCCAAAGTAGGTCAACACTGCTCCTGAGGTGCTTTACTGAACTTAAAGCGCGGAAAAGAGACCAATTAAATTATGGATATTATGGAACTAAAACAGGAAGTCAGAAGAAGTCATAGTAAGGATTTCAACAGCAAAAAACACATTTCATTATCAAGCCGCGGCTGATTTCGAGGCGGTCGCTGAAGATTGCTTGAGGCGAAACGTGCTGTAAGGACGCATCCCTTGAGCTATCGATCAGGGCTACGGTTTGTCTTGAGTTTTGCGAACTGATAATTACAGGGGAATCTCATGAAGCCTACCGAAAACAATATACATCAAAATACAGAAATTTTAACTCATGAAGAATCCGGCATGGCGCTCGATTCAACAGCGGTTAAGACGGCCAAGATTGCCGAATTAGCCTATTACAAGGCAGAAAGAAGGGGGTTCGAACCGGGCCATGAATGGGAAGATTGGCTTGAGGCGGAACGGGAATTGGCATCTACAGAGGATAACAGCTCGATTGGGACGACTAGCTCAAGAACATAGCCTGGATTCCAGCCATAGATGCATTGTAAAGCCTACTCAAAATCGATTTAACCTGATCACTACCCTGAAGTTAAGGCTAGCATGTCGGCAGGGACTGCCGACATCCAACTACAGAAATGAAATTGAAACCCGCCATCCATGGGTTGTCGGCACCTGTTCTATCCTTATCTACAAATCGCCTTGAAGGGAACTACCTTCCATGCTATCGGACTCGGCCAGCTCGGCCTTCGCCAGAACATTCCCGGTCGAGTGCTTCTCTTTTGCTGATTTTTTTCGTTGCTCTCCCTCCTGCATAAACCACACGGATGCGGCATAGGCAGATATTCAAGATATCTGCCTATGCCGTCGTGGTGCGAAACCGTCCCGCCTAAACGATATTCCCAACCGACCCTTTACCCGGTCTGCTCTATCGGCTTCAACTCCACACTCGTGCATCGATTGTAAAAAAACCAATTTTTGACGTGCAGGTGTTTGCGGATCGGGGTTTTAATAACCGATACACAAAGCGCGATCGAGAATAGACACCAGACTGCCGCGTATTCGTTCGGATCAGAAGTGGTGACGTCGGAAATCCACGGGCCGATCACATAATGGAAGCCGACGAAGCGCCAGGAGCCATACAAAGCCGGCATATAGAACGAAACCAGGATATAGGTGAGAGCATGCAGGCCCCAGTCGAAACCGAACAGCCAGTCCTGAGGACCCGATAACAGCCCGTTTAAAGGCATTTGCCAGGCGATGTGCCAGTCGCCGGAGACCGAGCAGACGCCGGTGCCGCAAAACCCTTCGGTGCCGATCACGCAATGCCCGGCCCAGTCGAACGGGTACATCTTGACCAGCATCGTGAGCGAGCCGATCCCGCAAATCGCATACACGGTGGTGCGGATTTTGAGTTTGACGCTTTCCGGGATGAAGTACATGGCAACCATGTTCACGAAAAACGGCTGGAACGCGACGTGAATATAGCCGAACATCGTGAGTATCTGATTTTTCGGATTGCCGCACAGGTCGATATAGACGTAGGTTGCGGCCTGTAATAATTCCATCAACGCGAAATAAGTCAATGGAATCCACAACTCCTTCGACTCGCCTTTGTAAGCGACATAAGCCGCTGTGCTCAGTCCTGCAGCTGCCAGGACGCCCGACGCTTCTCCACTCCAACACATAAAATGAACCTTCTTATAATAATTATTGAATACAGCTTTCAAGACAAGGATGCATTGATCGAATCAAGACTTCCTTCGGGGGCCTATTCTATTACAGAGACTCGGATTGAAAAAGCGCCGGCGCAATCGAGACGCGCCGACTTAGGCAAAGAATCAGGAGAATGGCAGGGCGTCGCAATCGATATAAATATCGACAGGATTTTGCGGCTCAATCGTGGCGACCGGCAGGTCTCTGCCCTCGCGCCATTGCTTGACCGGCTCTTGCTTGTTTTTGCCGGTGATCAAAAAGATCAATTGCCGGGTGTCGCTCAACGCCTTGGCGCTGACCGACACGCGCTCGGGCGGCGGTTTCGGCGAGTTGTATACCGCATGCGTCAATTCATCCTGATTGTGAACGTGGCCGGGAAATAAACTTGCGGTATGGCCGTCTTCGCCCATGCCGAGCAACACCATATCGAAAGGCAAGGCCTCGGCAACGATCCGGCGGTATTGCAGTGCGCCCGCTTCCGGCCCGAGTTCGGCAGGAATCGTGAAGATCTGTCCGCCAGGAATCGGTGCCTCCGCAAGCAATGAATTTTCCGCAATGATGCTGTTGCGATCCGAATCATCGGCCGGCAGGCAGCGTTCATCGCCGTAATAGATGTACCATTTCGACCAGTCGGCTTCGGCCTTGCCGAGCAAGCGATAGACCTTTTCCGGCGTGGTGCCGCCGGCCAATACCAGTTTGAAATGGCCGCGCTCGGCGATAGCCTCTTTGGCCGCAGTCAGGATTTGTTCGCAAGCGGCTTCGGCAACCTGCTCGGCGGTCGCGAATATCCGCCAGTTGGCGTTTTTTTGCATTTATTTACACTCCGGGGTTAATGAACTGCGCCAGGTCTGGCTGTCTTTGTCGAACAGGCGGCTATCTTCCGGCCCCCACGAACCGGCCGGATAGGTCGCGATATGGTCGCGCTCGACCGCCCAGGTTTGCAGGATCGGATCGACGATACGCCAGGCGTGCTCGACTTCGTCGAAGCGCAGGAACAGCGAGCGGTCGCCTTTCAGTACATCGAGTAACAGGTCTTCATAGGCGTCGATCGCTTTTTCGTCATGATTGCGGAAGCTCGCGTCGAGCGTGGTCGTGCGGGTGTTCATTTCGAGGCCCGGTTCCTTCACGGTCATTTCCAGCTTGATGCATTCGTCGGGCTGGATACCAAGCAGCACCCAGTTCGGGCTCATGCAGTTGACGTTGGTGCCGCGGAAGAATTGCAGCGGCGGATGGCGAAAGCAAATCGAGATGGTCGATTGCGCCTTCGCCATGCGCTTGCCGGTGCGCATGTAGAACGGCACGCCGCGCCAGCGCCAATTGTCGATGTACAGCTTCATCGACGCATAGGTTTCGGTCACGCTGCCCGCCGGGATATTGTCTTCCTGCAAGTAGCCTTTAACCTTTTCTCCCTTGCTGGTGCCGGCCGCGTATTGACTGCGGAAAGCCTGCGCATGCACCGCTTCTTTCGGTATCGGGCGGATCGACTTCAACACTTTGACCTTTTCATCGCGCAGCGCCTCGGCTTCCATCGACACCGGCGGCTCCATCGCGACCAGGGTCAACAGTTGCAGCAAATGGCTTTGCAGCATGTCGCGCAAGGCGCCAGCGCCGTTATAGTAGTCGCCGCGACTGTCGATACCGATTTCCTCGGAATGGGTGATCTGGACATGGTCGATGTAATTGCGGTTCCACAACGGCTCCAGCATCACGTTCGCGAAACGGAATACCAACACGTTCTGCACCATGCCCTTGCCGAGATAGTGGTCGATCCGGTAGATCTGTTCCTCGCTCAAATAATGGCTGATGCGTTTTTGCAGGGCCTGCGCGCTGTCCAGATCGTAACCGAAGGGCTTTTCGATAATCACACGCCGCCAGCCGAATTCTTCGTCAAAAAGCTGGTTAAGGCTCAATTGTTCCAGCACGGTTCCGAAGTCGGACGGGCTGATCGACAGATAAAACGCAATATTGCGCGAAAATTGCTGCTTATCGTTCAAGGTCTCGGCCAACGCCTTGTAATCTTCCGGCTTCTGAATATCGGTCCGATGGTAATGAAGACGCTGGCTGAAACTCTGGAAGACGGTCTCGTCGAAATCGGCCTTGACCTTGGCCTGGATCATGTCCCTGACTTCGGACAGCCATTTCTGTTGATCCCAGGGCCGGCGGCCGACCGCGACAATGCGGGTGCCTTCGGGCAGTTGTTTTGCGACATCGAGATGGTAGAGCGCCGGCATCAGCTTGATCCTGGAAAGGTTGCCGGTGGCGCCAAAGATAACGTAAGTACAGGGTTCGGCGTTCATGAGGGGAGTCGAAAAGGTTAAGGGCAGTAGCCCGGTGCAGCGTAGCGGAATCCGGGAAACTACGGGTTCCGTTTATCCCGGACTCCACTGCGTTTCGTCCGGGCTACACGCTGCGTCACGCCCCGCCGGAGCGGAGCAGTCCGCGTTCCCACGCCGGGAACGCTTACGGTTATACGTTGTAAGTTGTCGAAGCGATCTTGCCGCCTTGTCCGGTCCAATCGGTATGGAAGAATTGACCTCTGGACTGGTCAATGCGCTCGTAAGTATGCGCGCCGAAATAGTCGCGCTGCGCCTGCAGCAAGTTGGCGGGCAGCCGCTCGGTGCGGTAGCCGTCGTAATAAGCCAGGGCCGACGAGAACGCCGGGGTCGGAATGCCGAGTTCGATACCCAGAATCACCGCCCTGCGCCAGCCGGCATCGGCTTTTCTCATCGCCGCGACGAAGAAATCGGCAAGCAGCAGGTTTTCGAGTTCGGGGTTGTTCTTGTAGGCCTGCTTGATGTCGTTCAAGAACCTGCTGCGGATGATGCAGCCGCCGCGCCACATCAGCGCGATTTCGCCGTAATTAAGCGACAGCTTGTATTCCTTCGAGGCCTCGCGCATCAGGCGGAAACCCTGCGCGTAGGAAATGATTTTGGCCGCATACAGCGCATCGCGGATCGCATCGATCATCGCCTGTTTGTCGCCGCTGAATTGGCTCGGCTGTTTCGCGAGTATCTTCGCCGCCTTGACCCGCTCGTCTTTTTGTGCGGACAGGCAACGGGCAAAGACCGATTCGCCGATCAGCGTCAGCGGAATGCCGAGATCCAGCGCATTGATGCCGGTCCATTTGCCGGTGCCTTTTTGGCCGGCGGTGTCGAGAATTTTTTCCAGCAATGGCTGGCCGTCTTCGTCCTTATAGGCGAGAATGTTCGCGGAAATTTCGATCAGATAGGAACTCAACTCGCCTTGATTCCATTCGGCGAAGATTTCATGCATCTCATCCGCGGACAGTCCCAATCCTTCGGAAAGCAACTGATAGGCCTCGCAGATCAACTGCATGTCGCCGTATTCGATGCCGTTGTGCACCATCTTGACATAGTGGCCCGCGCCGTTGTCTCCGACCCATTCGCAGCAGGGTTCGCCGTCGACCTTCGCGCTGATTGCCTGAAAAATCGGTTTGACCGCCGCCCAGGCCGCCTTGTTGCCGCCGGGCATGATCGAAGGTCCGTGGCGCGCGCCTTCCTCGCCGCCGGATACACCGGTGCCGATGAAATTGAGCCCTTTTTCCGCAAGATATTGGGTGCGCCGGTTGGTGTCGGTAAACAACGAATTGCCGCCGTCGACGATGATGTCGCCCGGCGAGAGCAGCGGCAGCAATTTTTCGATATATTGATCGACAACATCGCCGGCCTTGACCATCAGCATCACGATGCGCGGCGTTTCGAGACTGTCGACCAGTTGTTCGAGCGAATGCGTGCCGACCACTTGCGAGCCTTTCGCAGGGCCGTCCAGAAACTCATCGACGGTCTTGGTGGTGCGGTTATAGACCGCGACCTTGAAACCGTGGTCGTTCATGTTCAGCACCAGGTTTTGGCCCATCACCGCGAGGCCGATCAATCCGATATTTGCTTTCATTCGATAATATTCCGTGAGTGTTAGGTACGGCTAAATTTTATCATGGCGGGAAGCGCGGCCGGTAGAAAATGCGAGGGAAACAGACTGTTAACCGGGATTGCCGTGATGCATCCTAACCCTGGCACGGATCATCGCAAAGATCACCACGATCAACAACGCGGCCAGCGAAAACTCCAGAAGCACAAAGGCTCCGATCTTGAAATAGGCGAATTGCGGATGCACGAAGCGGACCAGCCAGCCGCCCGCCTCGTCGGCGATCGCCGAGACGTAGGTCAAGCCGCTGATCCAGATTTTGAGCCGCACCGAAAAATCGGTCATCAACATCAGATGGGTTAGGGTCACGACCAGCATGCCCATCGAAAACAGGTGGAAATGCGACACTTCAAGCATGCCCTCGTAACTGCGCGGCGGTTTGAATTGCTCTTCGGAGCCGAGGTAGTAAAGTTTGACCGATTCCGACGTCAAATCCATCCGGTGAAAATACATCATGCCGTTGCTAACCCACAGCAGCACGATATAGCCCAGAAACATCAACACCAGCGCGTTCAACAACGATTTCCGGTGCTGTTCGCCGGTTACAAAATAACGCATATTTATTGACTTTGTTGTTTGACCATGACCTGATACATCGCCATCACCCTGCGCACGCTGCTGAGTCCGGCGCGCGTGCTCAACGTCGCGCCGCTGATGCCATCCACGCCCTTGCTGAAATCCATGTCCGCAAGCGGCCGCTTGTAGAGTTGCTCAAACCAGTGCTCCGGCGGCATATATTCCGGCGGTTCGTGAAAAGCGAGCGTAGTGACGTTGCGCAGTTCGCCTTCCGGCGTCAACACGATCAACAGTGTTTCCGGCTTGGTTCTGACCGTGACCGTTTCGATTGCGGCATAGCCTAAAATTTTGCCCTGGTCTTTGCCGACATAGAACGTGAACATGCCCGATTCGAGTTTGACCTTCGCCAACTCCTGAATTTTAGCGGTCTGATTTTCGTCGGGAAAAAGCGATAACAATTCGACTTGCTTATCTTTGCCAAATGCCAGTTCAAGCGCTTCGTTTTTACTGTAGAAAATGGTGGCGAAGCTCTGCGTTACCGCAGTCATCAGAAATAACAAGAGCAGAAATCCTCCTCCTTGTCTGATTGCTTTCATTCAGGTTCTCCAACTTCAAGAAAACAAACGCCAGTATCCGAAAATCCGGCCGATCGGAAAATCGAATGCTGGCGGCATGTCAGTAATATCATTTTTCCATCATATCACACTACAACAGGGCAAATGACTGGGGCCTAGAAAATGAAGCCGAAGCCTAAATTGAAATCGTCGGAAAGGGGGCCTTGTTTGGCGACACGGTTCCGGTAATCGGCCTTGATCACGACGTTAGGAATCGGTTTGTACTGTATTCCCGCCTGATAAATTTGCCAGTCTTTGGTAGGATCGTCCGGAAAGCCGTTCGGCGCTTTGGCGATCGTATCCAGGCGTTCATAACGGACGAATGGCGCGAGATATTGCGTCGTATCCGTGAATAACCAAGGCAAAACGTCATAGCCAACTTCCGCATACCAGCCGAAATTCTCGGCGCCTATAATTTGCGCAGCGACATCGGGGTTTTCCATGTGATTAATTTGAGATTGCTGGCTTAACAAGTCCGCATTGCCGATATGCCCCCACGAACCCAACGTGCGGAATTCAAGACCACGGTATTTCCATTGCAAATGACCTTCGTACAATTGCGTGAAAACATCCGGCTGTTGGCCGGCAAATGTCTGGTTCTGCCCGGATTTGCCGATAAAGGCGGAGCCGCCGACCATCAGGCCCGGCAAAGCCTTCGGCGTGTAGTCGAAACGTCCGACAAAGCCGAAGTTTTCGGCCTTGGCCTGGCTGCCGCCGCCGCGGCCTTCGCTGATACCGTCGGAGCTAAATCCAGCCGCATCCAAGCCGTTGACCGCATAAGCGGTATAAGCCAATTCCGGCGTGAGTTGGCCAAATAAACCGAGGCCGACTTCTCTCCAGGTAGACGGGATGATGCGTTGTTCGACTTCAGGGCGATGATTTCCGAAAAAGAACGGCGGCTCGTGAATTTGGTTGATAAAACCCATCGGCATCAGCACTAAACCGGCGCGGACATTCGCCATTTTGTGCATAAAAAAATCCAACGCGGCAAATTCGACCGACGCCTCGCCTTTTTGTTCAGATCCTTCACCGGTCGTGGCGTGTTCATACTCTATTTCACTATTGAAAAGAATTCGATCGTTGAACTTGTAACCCAGGTACATAACCATGCGTTCAAGATCGGCATTATCTTTGTTGTTACCCTTTTCACCAACATTGGCCTGATAGATCGCTTCGCCGTAACCGCCAATCGACAAGCCCTTGCCGACCTGATAAACCTTCGACGCGGCCGGGCCCAAGCCATAGGCGCTCTTGTACTTGGGCTCTTCGGGGATTACCAGATTGGTCCGCAGCTTTTCGACCTCCTGGCTCAAAATATCAGTCTTGCGCTCCAGCGTTTTGACGTTGCCTTGCGGAGCCGCAGCCGGCTGACTCTTAGTCGCATCCGCCATCGCGGCCTTCATTTCATCGATCTGCTTTTGCTGAGCCTCGATAATTTTCCACATCTCGTCCATGGTCTGCGGTTTTTGTAGCGCCTCGACTGGCGCATTCAATGCCGCCAGTACTGCTAATGCACTTCCCCTTAACAAAATTTTTCGCTTGCTTATCATTACATCCCCCAAAACAAAATTTTCCAGGATTATAATGCAAACAATTTTTTTATTACAAATGATTATCATTTGTTATCATGTTAAAAAGATGACCCAACCGCCGTCAGAGTCCCCATTGCCCTATGTAGATTCGGTCAAAAAATAACGTCATGACAGTCGGCACAGAACTGCCAGGCCTTAAAAAATTCGGCAGTTCCGCAACCGTAAAGCCGTTTCTAACGAAATCCTAACGATCTGAGGAAAAGGATTGGATTCCGGTGTTTTAGCGTCAAGAACCTTGGGCAATTTGCACCTAAAGCTATTTGCGTTTTCAGGGCCGCTCGATGCGAAATACTCTGCCTCCGTAACTCGCGACCACGCCGTCGGCGCGAATTTCCTTGATTTCAACCGAATCTTTGGTCATTTGGCCGGCCTTGTATTTGATCATGTTCAACACGACGAAGCGATCCTCGGGTTTGGCGTCGTACATAAAAACATTGATCGTCATCTTCGGCACGGAACTGCGGAAATCATAGGGCAGATCCTTGAATAAAGGGATTTCCTGCTTGGCTGCGGACGCGGCTTCTGTCTTTGTTTCCGGTACGACCCCTTGCTCTTCCTCAAGGCTGTACTCGTATTCCGGCGCAAGCTGACGCTGGGCGCTCCTGGCCTGGATACCACGCCTTGATTGTTCCCTTCCGCTGCTTGCGGCAGCGGGACGCGCGGAAATATTTTGTCCACTACGATCGGATGGCGCCTTTTTATCTTCCTGCACCGGCTTTGCCGTTTTCTGTTCCTCAGCCTGTTTTACCGCAGCCAATTCTTCGATCGAAGGCGTTTTTGCGCTTGGCGTAGCCGCCGGCCTACCCATATTACCCACCGGCGTTACCGCATCTACAGGCATTTGCTTTGCGTTCCCTTCGGAATCAGCCGCCTCATCGGCCGGTTCAACGGCAATCGGCGGCGCCGGCTTTTTTTGTACAGCTTTTTTCTGCATCGGCTGCGCAACGGCCTGCGGTTTGACCAGCGCTTCATCGGTATTCTTCAGGTACCAGACCAGCAAAGAAACGGCCAGCATATTGACGGCCAGCAGCCCGCCAATCAGCAACGCGGTTTTCCGGCGTTTTTGCGGCGGCGGCATCAGCACTTGTTCGGTGATGGTTTCCGGCTGATTGGCTTGCCGCTCCTGCTCCGATTTGCGTAAAGCATTGAGAATATAAGACATGGTGTTAATCGGTTATATTGAGAAGAGGCTTGTTCGAAGCCTCGGTCAAATTATCGAGATAAAACAAGGTTTGGGCACCCACCGCGCCGTCTTCGGTCAAATGGTGCTGATGTTGGAATTTGATCACGCGCGCCTTCAAATCCTGATCGAATTTTTGCGGCTCGGGCACCGGCGGATTCAATCCGTCAAAAACCGCCAGCTGCTGCCGAAGCCATACGATTCTATCTGACAACTGACCGGGAAAAATCGTTCGCGTGTCCGCCATCGGCGGCTCCCATAATAATAAATAATAGCCGTTCCAATAATTCAGCAGTTCGGCCAGGGAAAAATCATGCTGATCGCTCGCGATCAACATCGGCTTGTCCTTCTTGATCCCTGCCAGCAGCGCGTAACGTTTTTCCTCGTTAGGCAACACAAATTCCAGAATAGCCGGTCGGTTCATCTCCAACAATTCTTTCCAACTGGCCTTGCCGAGTTGGCATAAAACTCCGACGGTCTTGACCGTTTCACAATCGACGGTTCCTACCGGCGGGATTGCTTTTCCAAGAGCTTTCAACGCATTCGCAAAGGCCAATTGCAGCGTAAACCGCGGATCGGCCACCCATTCGGCAAATTGAACCGGCTTGGGAGGCAACGGTTCGATCTTCGGAGGAGGTGAGGGCGGGGGCACGGCCGATACGGTTTCGGTGACGGCCGGCTCGGGCTTTTGCGTAGCAGTTTCCAGCTGACGATGATCAAAAAACCGGTCCTTGATCGCCGCGAAACGGTCAGGGTAGTAGTAATAACCGCCAATCGCGATGCCGCAGAGCAGCAGCAAGCCCAACGCAACGCCCATTCTCGGCAGTTTGTTCTCGAGTGGCGCAAGTGTTTCCTTCGCGGCGTTTTTGACCATGCCGGACGTCACATGCAGGGCGTTGCCGGCATAAGCGCCAAGCAGGGCGCGGTCGCACAGTATGTTGATGATTCTGGGAATGCCGCCCGACAATTTATATATTTTGCGGACCGCACGGCCCTTGAAGAGTTCGGGATCGCCGCCGCAAACGCGCAGTCGGTGCCGGATATAGGCGCGAGTTTCGCCAAAGGACAACGGTAGTAAATGATAGCGTGCAGTAATCCGTTGATTGAGCTGTCTGAGATCCTGGCGCCGCAGCATCTGCTTCAATTCGGGCTGGCCGACCAGGATGATTTGCAGCAATTTGGTCTTACTGGTCTCCAGATTGGTCAGTAAGCGAATCTGCTCGAGCACTTCCATGCTCAGATTTTGCGCTTCGTCGAGCAGCAACACGGTACGCCGGCCGGCGGCGTGCTTGGCAAGCAAGTAATGGTTCAACGCATCGACCAACTGTTTCAGCGTCTGCTGTTGTTTGTCATAAGCGATCCCCAACTCGTCACAGATAGTCGCCAGCAATTCTATCGCATTCAGTTTTGGATTCAGGATCAGCGCGATATCGATATTGTCCGGCAATTCGCGCAGCAAACAGTGGCATAACGTCGTCTTGCCGGTGCCGACTTCGCCGGTCAAGGCGACAAAACCGCCGCCGACGGTAATG
Organism: Methylomicrobium sp. Wu6; assembly: GCF_035916875.1. NCBI lineage: Bacteria > Pseudomonadati > Pseudomonadota > Gammaproteobacteria > Methylococcales > Methylococcaceae > Methylomicrobium > Methylomicrobium sp. Wu6. The sequence continues at coordinate 27,696 of NZ_JAXUHN010000062.1, read as the reverse complement.
CCGTAGAGTAGATGCGCCAGGCCTTCCTGGTGGCGGCGGCTCATATAAATGAAATGCGGATCGGGGGCTATCGAAAACGGTAATTCCGTCAAATGAAAATACTGTTTGTACATAGCAGCGGTTCGGCAGGAAATAAGATATGAATCTTAAGATTTTACTCTATACGCGGCAAAAGGCGTAAAAATCGGCCTCACGATTCGGCGGTGCCGCACGCTTTTTACGTTTATAATCTCCGAGCCTCCGGCCTCAGCATCCCCACTCCCTTCTTATCATGCCAATCAACGAATATCAGCTGTACCGCAAATTGGCCTGGCGTCTTTTGCCGCCGCTCTACATCATTTATATTCTGGCCTATCTCGACCGCATGTGTGTGGGTTTCGCGCAATTACAGATGAAGGATGCGTTGCAGTTTAGCGATACCACTTACGGCTTCGGCGCGGGCATCTTTTTTGTCGGTTACATGATGTTCGAAATTCCGAGCAATCTGATCCTCGAAAAAGTCGGCGCGAGACTTTGGCTGACCCGGATCATGATAACCTGGGGACTGATTTGCTGTGCAATGATTTTCATCGAAACGCCGCAGGGTTTTTATACGCTGCGCTTTCTGCTCGGCCTCGCCGAAGCGGGGTCGTTTCCGGGCATCATTTTGTATTTCAGCTACTGGTTTCCGGCGCCGGTCAGGGCCAAATACGGCGCGTTGTTGATCACCGCAACCGCTGCCAGCGGCGTGCTCGGCGCGCCGCTGGCCGGGCTCTTGCTCAGCATGGACGGCTTTTTCGGCCTACAAGGCTGGCAATGGCTGTTTCTAGCCGAAGGCGCGCCCTCGGTGCTGTTCGGCTTCATGCTGTATTTCTGGCTGACCGACCGCCCCGCCAAGGCAAGCTGGCTGAATCCGGAAGAAAAAGCCTGGCTCGAACGAACGCTGGCCGCTGAACAACGGACGGATTCGCACCATCATGCCGCCGACCTCGGACAGGCGCTCCGCCACCCGCAAGTCTGGCTGTTGGCGCTGGTCTATTTTGCGGTGATCATCAATTATTACAGCATCAGCCTCTGGCTGCCGCAACTTATCAAAACCTGGGCCGGACTCGACAACGTGCGCACCGCGCTGTTGACCGGCCTGCCTTATCTCGCGACCGTAATCGTAATGGTGATCGTCGGCGCACATTCGGACAAGACCCGCGAACGGCGCTGGCACATCGTGGTTTGCGCCTGGGTGGCGGCGGGCGCATTAGCCCTGAGCCCCTATCTCGAATCGCCGGTTTGGGCGATAGCCGCAATCACGGTCGCGGCAGCCGGCATCTGGAGCATCCTGGCGCCGTTCTGGACACTGCCGCATACGCTGTTAAAAGATGGCCCGGCCAAGGCATCGGGCCTGGCGTTGATCAACTCGGTCGGCAATCTGGGCGGTTTTGCAGGACCCTATATCGTAGCCTGGCTGAAGACTGCGACCGGCGATTTCAAGCTGGGGCTGCCGCTGCTGGCGGCAACGATGGCGTTGGGAGTATTGCTGGTTTTCGTTGCCGCAAAAACGGAAACTGAAAAGCCATAGGATGAATTAAAAGTAAGCGCTACAAAAAAACCGCTGCCTGTTCCAATCTACTAGCCAATCGACACTATATCCTTGAATTCTTGGACATGTCGTTCCTTTTTGACATTTGCCCAACGCTCGATACAATGTAATAGACATTAAATTCATTATTTTGGTAGAGTAGCCCCAGACTTTCTTGTACCGAGCCCTTCTCTGCCAAGGCAAGAAATGACCGCTTTTCTCGCCGAAAACCAATAGCCCGGACCTTTGCGCCGGACGTTCTGTAAACACTTTATGTCATGGAAGACCGACATTATCCACCCAATTTCATACGAAACACATGGCAAATCAGCATTGGAAAATTCAGCCTAACGAGATATTAAGAGCCGGTCCCGTCATGCCGGTCATGGTCATCAAAAATCTTGAAGACGCCGTACCTTTGGCGAAAGCACTGGTCGCGGGCGGCATTCGCGTGCTGGAAATTACCTTGCGCACACCGGTCGCACTCGAGGCGATCAATAGGATCAGCCGGGAAGTCGAAGGCGCAATCGTCGGCGCGGGCACGATTGCGAACCCCGCGCAATTACAAGCCGCAGCGGATGCCGGTGCGGTATTCGCGATCAGCCCCGGCATCACCGCCTCATTACTGAACGCGGCGGTGAACGGCAATATCGCGTTGATACCCGGCATTGCGACCCTGTCCGAACTGATGCTCGGCATGGAATACGGCCTGGATCACTTCAAGTTTTTCCCGGCCGAAGCCGCAGGCGGCATTCCCATGCTTAAATCGATCGCCGGCCCTTTCCCGCAAGCGACCTTTTGCCCGACCGGCGGCATCTCGCCCGATAATTATCAGGCTTATCTCAAATTACCCAATGTCGCCTGCGTCGGCGGTTCATGGCTGGCTCCCCAGGACGCGCTGAATGCGAAAGACTGGTCTAAAGTCACCGAACTGGCAAAACAGGCGATTGTTAACGCCAATCCCGATTAATTGATTCCGAAATCGACACTAATTACGCCGCAGCGGCGTCCCAACCGAGATTGACTATCATGAGCAAGCCCAGCGCTATCGTCCTATCCACTCCCGAATCCGAGCTACTGTGTACATTGCCCGTGTTGTCCGGCACCATAGGTCCCGACGTGCTGGATGTCCAGTCCCTGTACAAGCAAACAGGAATGTTCACCTACGACCCCGGATTTACCTCGACCGGCAGTTGCCGTTCGTCGATTACTTACATCGACGGCGAAGCGGGCATATTGCTGTACCGCGGCTATCCGATCGAGCAACTTGCCGCGCAATGCACCTTTCTGGAAGTTTGCTATCTGTTGCTGGAAGGCGAACTGCCGACCTACGATCAATTGCAGCAGTTTGAGCACAATATTACGATGCACACGATGGTGCATGACCAGTTGACCAACTTTTTCAAGGGCTTTCGCCGCGATGCGCACCCGATGGCGATCATGGTCGGCGTCGTCGGCGCGCTGTCCGCGTTTTATCACGACGCGCTGGATATCCGCTCGAAAAGCGATAGGGAAATGTGCGCGATTAGGCTGATGGCGAAGGTGCCGACGATCGTTGCGATGTGCCATAAATACAGCACCGGCTCACCGTTTTTGTATCCGCAAAACAAACTGAGCTATGTCGAAAACTTCATGCGCATGATGCTGGCGACGCCGTGCGATGAATTCGTGCCGAATCCTGTGCTGGTCAAGGCGCTCGATCGTATTCTGATTCTGCACGCCGATCACGAACAAAACGCCTCAACTTCGACCGTGCGTCTGGCCGGCTCCAGCGGCGCGAATCCGTTCGCCTGCATCACTGCCGGCATCGCCTGTCTTTGGGGCGCGGCGCACGGCGGCGCGAACGAAGCGGTTCTAAACATGCTGGAAGAGATCGGCGATGTTTCCCGAATAGGCATTTACATCAATAAAGCCAAGGACAAAAGCGATCCATTCCGGCTGATGGGCTTTGGCCACCGCGTCTACAAAAACCACGATCCGCGCGCCAAACTGATGCGCGAGACCTGCCATGAGGTCCTGAATGAACTGGGACTGCATGACGACAAATTGTTCAAGCTGGCGCTCGAACTCGAACGTATCGCGCTCGAAGACGAGTATTTCATCCAGAAAAAACTGTATCCGAACGTCGATTTTTATTCCGGTATCGTGCTGCATGCGCTCGGCATCCCGAGCAGAATGTTTACCGCGATCTTTGCAATGGGCCGGACGGTCGGCTGGATTTCGCATTGGGATGAAATGATCGCCGATCCCGAGCAAAAAATCGGCCGGCCAAGACAGCTCTACACCGGCGCCACCCGCCGCGATTTGCCGGCGCGGCATGGCAGGGCGGTTTAGCATCATTGCAGAGCTGCCAGGTTTTATAAACCAGGCAGCTCTTCGCGAAAGCAGAGGATCACCCCGGCATGCCCGCCCTGTCTGATTTAATCGGCTATGCCGCCGCGCTATTGACTACCGCCTCGTTTCTGCCGCAGGCTATCCTGACGATCCGGACCCGCGATACCGACTCGCTCTCGTTATCGATGTACGGCATCTTTACGCTCGGCGTATTGCTCTGGCTGATCTATGGCATTTTTCTACACAACGCGGCGATCATCGCGGCGAATGCAGTTACCCTGGGGCTGTCAGCCTCGATACTCTATGTCAAAATTTATAATACACTGAGCCCCCGAAAATACCCCGACAAGCCGAAGAACGGTAAAAAACCATGCGGCAAGGCCGCAGCGATAAGCCGCAAAAAGTGAGTTTTTTCGCCCGGCCGATTGGCGTCCGCCCTACGCAGCCAATTGCATTTTCCTTATAAATCAAATAGACTGCGTTTCATTTCAAACATCGGCGCCTTCTCAATTCCCAGGGTTTCCTCGCGCGACTCATCCCCAATCTGGCAACAATGGACATCAATAGACTAAGTAAAAAACACGACTCCGGCGGGATCGGCGGCATCATCAACAGCATACAAACGTTGTTTATTGCCGGCCTTAGGGTATGGACCATTCCGATTGTGCTGATGCTGAGTATGGCGACAGGTTTTACCACCTTTTACGGCTTGTCACATTTCATCGTATCCTGGATTGCGCTGATTATCACGATCGCAATACAGTCGATCATCGTGATCAGCTCGCTTGAAATCGCCGGCATCCACTGGAAAGCCAACAGATTGCGTTTTTTCTGCGTGCTGGTGTCGTTGCTGGTGGCGGTATCGGCCTCCGTCACCTTCTCTTATTTCAAGTTCTATGAAATTTCCCAGAAAGATACGATACAAATCGGCCGATTGAACAAAATCCGCTCCGATGTGAACACCTATCTTAAAAGCATCGCCGATACCAAAACACGGATACTGAAACAACAGCAGGAAGAGCTCGACAAGGCCTCGTCGAATGTGACCCAGGCCTATTTCGGCACGCATCCGGATGCGCCCCAAACGCAAAAAAACATGGTCGGCCAGGGACCGTTTTTCCGCTATCAGCGCGAAGTTTTCGAGACCAAGAAAAAGGAGGCCGCCCAGGTCGTGCAAAGCTTCGAGAAATTGAACCAGGATATCCGCGTGCTGCAAAACAGCCTGACGGCATGGAACATCAAAGCGCCCGACGCGGAAAACAGTTATCGGCAAATCGTTTCCAGCCTGCAGGAAGTCTCGCTCAAATTCAACCAGATGGCGACCAGTAGCGGCGTGATTGCGCCGGAAATGCCGATCCTGATGACTTACTCGGAAGTAGTGCAGGGCATCACGCCGTCCTTTGCGATGTGGAAGGATTTTTCGCTGTTTGCCTTCCTCTGCGCGTCGATGGCCGATTTTTTTACCGTGTTTTTATCCTACCGCCTGGAGTTTACCGCGCCCGGACCCTTGAGCGAGCGGGAGCAGGAACTGGTGTTCGAATGCCTGCGCCAGTTTACCGAGTTTAGAATCAACGAAAACGACGAACTCGAAATGGTGATCGAAAAGTCCGAAATCGAAAAAGCCCGGCGCTATTCCGACTGGTCGCGGATGTTCGCGGTTGGCTATTTATTGAGCCGCGGCTTCTTGCGCAAGATCGATTCCAAATCGGTCGAATTTGCGCCGAATCTCTATCCCCTGATCGCCGAACGGATGAGCGCGCAACTCCGCAACCTCAAGTCCGAGCAAGCCTTGCTGACCTCCAGCCCGATCCCAGCGGAGGTATCCAATGACGAATAAGCAAGCCCTGCTGGACGCCTGGCTGGCCGGTATCAAGCCCCAAGCCATCCCTGACAATACTGAATTCGAAGAAGTCTGGGACCCCGGCTTTGACGGCGAAAGCCGCGTCGTTATGTCCAAACTCGGACCGTATTACAAGCTGTTCGAATATCCGGCGAAATTTTTCCCACGCTTTTATCATCAGGTCTATCCGCTGCCGGTTGCCGAATGGCCGCTCAATATCTCCACCACGCTTTACGGTGGGCTTTGTACGATAGCCGCCCAATTGACGATCCATTTTCAAGCGACATTCAAATATGCCGAACGCAACCTGGACGCCCTAGCCAACATGAACGCGCATATCAAAACCGGATATGAAAGCTTGATCAAGACGATCGTTGACGCCGAACTCAGAAACCTGCGCAACGGCAACTGGATAGAATCCGGTCTATCCGCAACCGAAAAACAGATCGAGAAATCGATCAATGAAGCGCTGACCGTCAAATACATCAAATGCCGCGCGATTTGCTCGCTGACCCCGGCCTTTGCCGATCTCGAAGACAGCCCGGGGCTCGACGGGCGCTTCACCCAGGAAGACGTTTATCTGGGCATCCTGCAAAAGAATTTCGAATTTCGCGAAAAACAAGCGCGCGAACGGGTCCGCCAGGAACAATTGCTCGAAAAGGAGCGCCTCGAGCATCTGCATCAACTGAATGCCTTACAGCAGCAAAAATTGGTCCTCGAAAGCGAAAACCAGCGTCAACTGCTGGAAACGCAAGAAAAACAGAATGCCGATCAGTTTACAATCGAGGCCAAGCTGCACGAGGAAAAGGTCAACCACGAAAAACATCTGCAAAGCATCGAGGATGCGGCCGAGTTGAAGTATCGACTCGAACAACAAGTTCGCCAACATGAACTCGAACTGCAATTACACGCCAAAAAGCTCGAACACGAAGCGATTCTTAAAGAAAAAGAACAGCAGGCAGAATTCAAAGCGCAGGAAGTGTTGCAGCAGGAGCAGCAAAAATACGAGGAACAGCTCGAAGCCGAACGCATCGAACATCAGACACGCCTGAAGGAAATGCAACTCCAGGCCGAAATCAAGGAACTGGAACTGCGCGTAGAAGTCACCAAAAACAAGGACGCCTATCTGCACCGCCAGATCGAATGGCTCGTCTTGGATAAACAGCGCGCGGAATTGTCGAGAGCGATCAAGGAGGCTGAGCACGACATCGACACGGCCAATCGTTTATCGCACACACCGCCGCAATAATCTTACTGCTTCCGTTCAAAACCGGTTAAGTAACACTGTAGCCCTCCCTCAGGGAGGGCCGGGGCCTGCATCAGGCCAGGCCAACAACCGCTCGATCACGCCTGCCACGACCGGGCGTTCGCCTACCGAAATTCGCATCAAAAAATGACTGAGCCATTCTCCGCCCCTGATTATTAATCAGCTTTATGTCCCGCAGCGGCGTCTGTTATGTGTTGTTTTCGAGTCCGCAAATTGTTGCGTCCATGCACCTAAAAAGCATGGAAGACTCTCTGGCGTTTTAATTATGTATTTTCAATGGCTTTTATCTAACTAGCTTCTTAGATTAGTTGCTATATCTCCACACACCCGCCCTTCCGGGCTAATTTCCCGGCCGTTTTAAAGGTTTTTGTTGTAAATTTGCAGCGGTGCGGAAAAGCTGTTGCTCTGTCATCATTTCGTAACATTTCTGTCATTTTACTGTCACTTGAGTTCCTTATTCTTGCCGCAGTCTTAATCATCACTGCGAGCAATACATGAATTTTTCAAAACTGACCCTGGCCGTGGCGACTGTCCTAGGCGTTGGAGCGTCTTCATCTGCGTTTGCGATCGATCTTTATGTCGATGTCAAAACCAAACAGATTTTTGCAGAACCTGGCCCGCACAGGGAGAAAATGGGCTCTTTTGAAAGAGTGGAAGATACGCCTAAAAAAACGGCCCAGGAAGCTAATAATGCCGCCGAGATCGCTGCGATTCGGGAAGAAATGGCCTTAAAAGAAAATCAAATCAAGGCTCTTGAAGAGCATGCCCAAGAAGCTACAGCCCCTGACTCGGTTAAAGTCAAACTCGACGACGGGATACATTTTGCAACCAGAGATGGCAATTTTACAGCAGGAATTAACGGACGGATGCAGGTGGATTCGCAGGAAAATGTTAACCAGCAGTTGCCTGTAGAATTTATAACCCCCACAGGCGTGCCTTCAGAATTAAACAATGGCACAACGCTTCGTCGGGCACGTCTGGGTGTGGAAGGGACTTTTTTCAAAAATACCGACTATAAATTTGAATACGATTTTACGCGGGGCAATGGCTTGAATGCAGGCGGTATAACCGACGCTTTCATTCGTTATAATTTTTCCAAACCCTTTTCAGTCAAAGTGGGTTCCTTTAAAGAACCATTCAGCATGGAAGAAGCAACCAGCAACCGCTACATTACGTTCATTGAGCGTAACATGGCGACCAACACCTTCGTAGACAACCTCAATACATATAAAGTGGGTTTTGGCGCCAATTACGCGGCTGATCGTTGGCAGGCAGCTACATCGCTACAAACCGAAGGTGTCGGCGGTTACAACGCCTATGGCAATAACTCACTGACTGGCAGTACCGGCAGTGCGATTAATCCTAACGGCGGTGTCAACCGCAATGGCGGCGGCGGCGATACCAGTTGGGAAGTTAACGCCCGGGTGACCGGTTTGCCGTGGATGGAAAGCAAAACCAAATTCTTACATGTGGGTGCGTCGGGGTCGTACATTAGCTTAAACGATAATTACCTGGGTAATGGTAATTTTAGTAACGGCGGTATCATTTTCGCAAACGGTATAGGCGCCAACGTAGACCGTACCTCTATATTAAATACGGGTAATTTGACCTCCGGCAACAAAAATTCAGCAACTGCGATTCAAGCTGATCACCTGACTCGCTTCGGCGCGGAAACGGCCCTGGTTTATGGGCCATTCTCAGCCCAAGGCGAATATATACAAACCGATGTTTCAGGTAAAGGTTATAACCAAAATGAATCCATGAACGGTTACTATGGCTATATGACCTACTTTTTAACCGGTGAATCTCGCAACTATAAAGCTAAAACCGGTGCCTGGGATCGTTTAAAACCCACTCACAACTTTGATATGCATGGCGGCTGGGGTGCGTGGGAACTTGCCGCCGGGTACGATTACATGAACTTGGATACTGGCGTAATTCATGGCGGTCGAGCGTCTACAGCCAAGTTTGGTATTAACTGGTACCCTAATTCGCATATGCGTGTGATGGCTAACTACATTCACGCCTTGGATATTAATACAGGTAACGCCCCTACAACCACAGGACGAGCATTTAATAATGCCGATCTGGATATTCTTGAAACACGTGTTCAGGTCGACTGGTAACGGTTGAAGAGGCTCAAACTAGCCAAAGCCGCACTGGTATCCAGTGCGGCTTTTTTAATGGAGAGGCTTCAGAGGCTGATTATTTACAATTGATAATCCAACCGTCTTTTCCAGCCCAACCTGCGCTCAAGAATTACAATCGAACCGTTTCAATCAACCCGGCCAAACCGCGACTCAACCGGACGAAAACACATGTCCTCGAGGCCACCAGCCGCTTCGTCCTGCAAGCGGGAAGCATAGGAATAACATGTGTCGGAATCTTTCGAGTCGAACAAGTTTAAAACCTGTAGTTGGAAGCGGGATCTTTTCTGACGTCGATAACCCATCGTCCAGTTGACCAGCGAAGCGTCTCGCGATTTGAAACCGGGTTCGGTCTGCGGAATGTCGCGAGATGCCGAAAAACAGCTTTGTAAATAAACCGTTGCCCAGTTGATGGTCACGCCCGCCCTCATCACGCGGTCGGCCGAACTCGACTCGTGCCGCGCGATTACGGGTAAGCCATCAAGCCGCCGGCGCTCGACGAGATGAAAGCCCGGTGATTAAACTGGCTCCGGCGTTTCCCAGTCGAATGTAGGAAGACTGTGCAGGGTGTCGCAAAGACCTTCGTTCCAGCGTCGCTGTAATTGCGTCAGGTAGGGATCATTCGCAGCCAGTTTCATATGATGGCTGATCTTCATGTCGTTCCGCCGGTAGATTGCGACTTCGAACGGCGGACCGACCGCGGCATTCGAGCGTGACGTTGCGTCCAGGGAAACCAGCAACAGACGCGCGCCTTCCTCCAGGCCGGTCAATGCGCCGACCGCCCGGTCAAGAACCGGTTTGCCGTATTTATTTTCACCAATCTGTAGATAAGGTGTTTCGCGGGTCGCTTCGAAATAATTGCCTTGTGGGTAAATCAGAAACAAGCCCGGATTATGCCCATGGATTTGGCCTCCGAGAATCAATGTGGTTTCGACGCTAACACCGGACGACAGCAGGGCGGGACCATGCTGCTGCTGAGTTTCCTGGCTGATTTTGCCGATATAGTCGGCGGCTTCAAACAAATAGCGAGCGGTCAACAGACTGCCTCTTTCCGAAGGGTATTCCATATCGCGTACGATCCGGTTCAAAACGCCCTGCGTGGTCGCCAGATTGCCCGCCGACAACAGCACGAAGAAGCGGTCCGGCGCCGGCGTAAAGATATGCAGTTTACTGAACGAGGTCACATAATCGACGCCGGCGTTCGTGCGCGAATCGGACGCGAACACCAAACCGTCGTTAAGCAACAAACCCACACAATACGTCATTGCAACCACCCTGGAATATCTTGAAAATCAAACATCATCATTTTAGAAGATGCCGTAATTTAAAGCGACTTTTTTCCTGTCACCATGATGTCTTCCAATTGAGGTAGGCTGATTATTTTATACCGGCGCGCGAGCTGCCTAAAGCTGGTGCAATTATTGCTTGGTAATTTTCCATAACGGTAAGCAGAGCGTGGATGCCAAGTTTGACTCTTGCCGATTTTTCAACACACCTTCCTACCGAGCACGCCCATGTCTCTAGTCGTTGCGATCCATCATCTCACCGTTTACGAATACGACCGCCCGGTGACGCTGTCGCCGCATCTGGTCCGCTTGCGCCCCGCGCCGCATACGCGCACCCCGGTGCATCATTATTCGCTGAAGGTCGAGCCGGGCAAGCATTTCGTAAACTGGCAGCAAGACCCTTTCGGCAATTATGTCGCCCGCTATGTATTTCCCGAAACTACACAAAAACTGTCGGTCGAGGTCGATCTGGTCGCCGAACTGGTCACCATCAACCCGTTCGATTTTTTCATCGAGGAATATGCCGACAGCTTTCCGTTTAAGTACGAAACCCAGTTGGCCAAGGAGCTGGCACCCTATTTCGAAATCAAGGAATCGGGGCCGCTGTTGCAAAAATGGCTGCAAGCCGTACCCAAACGGCCGGACAATACTGTCAATTTCCTCGTCGCGTTGAATAGCAGGCTGCAAAAGGATATCGGCTATACGCTGCGCTTGGAGCCCGGCATCCAGTCCTGCGAGGAAACGCTCAAAGTCGGCATCGGCTCCTGCCGCGACAGCGCCTGGCTGTTGGTGCAGATCATGCGCCATCTGGGGTTGGCCGCGCGCTTCGTGTCGGGCTATCTGGTGCAGTTGACCGCCGATCAGAAGAGCTTGGACGGACCTTCCGGGCCGGAACAGGATTTTACCGACCTGCATGCCTGGACCGAAGTGTATCTGCCCGGCGCGGGCTGGGTCGGCGTCGATCCGACGTCCGGCCTGCTCGCCGGCGAAGGCCATATCCCGTTGTCCTGCACGCCCGATCCGGTCAGCGCGGCGCCGATTACCGGCGCGGTCGACAAATGCGAAGTGACTTTTCATTTTGAAAACAAGGTGACCCGCACTCATGAAGATCCGCGCGTCACCAAGCCCTACAGCACTGAACAATGGGCAAAGATTCAGCAGTTGGGCGGCGAAGTCGATGCGCTGTTAAAGCGGAATGATGTACGGTTAACGCAGGGCGGGGAGCCGACTTTCGTCTCGATCGACGACATGGATTCGCCGCAATGGAACACCGAGGCGCTCGGTGAACATAAGCGCGAACGCGCCGAGGACTTGCTGCGCCGCCTCTATCATCGCTGGGCAGAGGGCGGCGTGATGCACCACGGCCAAGGCAAATGGTATCCCGGCGAGCAACTGCCGCGCTGGGCGCTGGGGGTGTTCTGGCGCGCCGACGGCACGCCGGTCTGGCGTAATCCGGCCTTGCTCGCGTCCTACCAGGATCGCATCCAGTCGCAAACCAATTTGTCCGGACGCTTCATCAGCCGCCTTGCAGGCTGTCTGGGAGTGCCGAGCGATCATGCGATGCCCGGTTTCGAAGACGGCATCTATTATCTCTGGAAGGAAGGCAACCTGCCGGCGAATGTCGATGTGTTCGATTCGAAACTGCGCGATCCGATTGAGCGCGCGCGCCTGCGCAAGTTATTCGAGCAGGGGCTGGATCATGTCGTCGGCCACGTGCTGCCGATCGCCTGGGATTACCAAAGGCACGGCTGGCATTCGTCGCGCTGGAAATTCCGCCGCGAGCACATGTTTCTGCTGCCCGGCGATTCGCCGATGGGTTACCGGCTGCCGCTGGACAGTCTGTTATGGGAGCCAGATGCCTTGCGCCAACAATTGATTCCGCTCGATCCTTTCGCGCCGAAAACGCCATTGCCCTCCGATCACAGTGAATTGCAGCGCCGTTATACGCACCGCATTGGTGCGACCGCACCGCATCCGTACATCAACGAACAAGGCTTTGCCGACGCAAGCCGCGAAGATTGGGAGCGTCACCTGATCCGCACCGCTCTCTGCGTCGAAATGCGCGACAACCGGCTGCATGTATTTTTACCGCCGTTGACCGATCTTGCCCATTGGCTGCGCCTGATCGCAGCGGTCGAAAACACTGCCGCCGACCTGAACATTCCCGTTCTGCTGGAAGGCTACGAGCCGCCGCGCGACGAACGCTTGAAGCGTTTCAACATTACCCCGGACCCCGGCGTGATCGAAGTCAATGTGCCGCCCTCGGCCGATTGGGAGGGCTTGTCAGCGCTGACCGAAAGCCTGTACGAAGAAGCCCGTCTCGCGCGTCTAGGCGCCGAAAAATTCATGCTCGACGGCCGCCATACCGGCACCGGCGGCGGCAATCACGTGACCCTGGGCGGCCATACCGCCGCCGATTCGCCGCTATTGCGCCGTCCTCATCTGTTATCCAGTCTGCTGCGATTTTGGCAGCATCATCCCGGCCTGTCGTACCTGTTTTCGGGTCTGTTCGTCGGCCCGACCTCGCAAGCGCCGCGCGTCGACGAGGCCCGCGACGAATCGCTTTACGAACTGTCGATCGCGTTCAAGCAACTCTCACAAAGCGACACGCCGAGCCCTTGGCTGGTCGATCGGGTGCTGCGCAACCTCTTGACCGACATGACAGGGAACACGCACCGCGCCGAATTCTGTATCGACAAACTCTATTCGCCGGACAGTCCGACGGGCCGTCTCGGTCTGGTCGAATTCCGAGCCTTCGAGATGCCTCCGCATCATCAAATGAGCCTGGTACAAATGTTGCTTCTTCGTTCATTAGTTGCACGTTTTTGGGACCATCCCTACGAATTCGAGCCGGTACGCTGGGGCACCGAACTGCACGATCGCTTTTTATTGCCTCATTTTGTCGCAAGCGACTTGAAGGATGTGACCGACACGATGCAGCACTGGGGCTATGCATTGGATAAGGATTGGCTGGCGCCGTTTTTGGAATTTCGTTTTCCGCATTACGGCTCGGTGCAAATAGGCGATGCCGAATTATCCTTACGGCTTGCGATCGAACCCTGGCATGTGCTCGGCGAGGAAGTCAGCGCGCAAGGCACTTCCCGCTTCGTCGATTCGTCGGTCGAACGGCTCGAAATCAAGGCGAGGGGCTTGACCGAAGGCCGCCATGTGGTGACCTGCAACGGCCGCCGGGTACCGCTCCGCCGCACCGAACGTCGCGACGAATGGGTCGCCGGGGTGCGTTACAAAGCATGGCAGCCGTCGTCCGGTTTGCATCCGACGATTCCGAGCCATGCGCCGTTGGTGTTCGATTTGATCGATACCTGGAACCGCATTGCGCTTGGAGGCTGCACCTATCATGTCGCGCATCCGGCGGGCCGCAATTACGAAACGTTTCCGGTCAACGCGAACGAAGCGGAAGCCCGTCGGCTGGCCCGGTTTTGGGCGCATGGACATACGCCGGGACCGATCGCCGCGCCGCGCGAGGAAGTCAATAACGAATGCCCTTATACGCTCGATTTGAGAACGTAAGGCAATTGAGTTAAAGGTGGGTAAACGACTCGTATCCACCACCTTGGAATGAATTTCGCGATGACGGCATTGACGAAAATTACCTAGACACAGGACAGTCAACAGCGAGGAGTGGCACATGAAAAACATCGATTGGAAAACTTACGAAGCCGAAAAGATCTGGGACGAACTGATCGACACAGAGGGCCGACCCCGACCTCATGGCGAACAACTGGCCCGGTTGCTGGCCGGCATGGACGCGGACGACTTGGCGTCGCGGCAAGCCGCCGCCGATCTCGCGATCAAGGAAATGGGCATCACCTTTACCGTTTATTCGGACGAAAAACAGGACGCGATAGACCGCACGTGGCCGTTCGATATCGTGCCGCGCATCATCGTAAAAACCGAATGGGATAGGATTGAAAAAGGACTCAAACAGCGCGTAGTCGCGCTGAACCGCTTCATCGACGACCTCTACCACGACCAGGAAGTCATCAAGGCCGGCATAATACCCAGGGAAATCCTCGCCAGTTCGAGCAACTTCCGCCCGCAGTGCGTCGGCATGTCGCCCCGTTTCGGGGTGTGGGCGCACATTTGCGGCTCCGATTTGGTGCGCGATCGGGACGGCACGGTTTATGTACTCGAAGACAATCTGCGGGTTCCGTCCGGCGTTTCGTACATGCTCGAGAACCGCCTGGTCACCAAACGCGTATTCCCGGAATTGTTCGAAAACTATGCGCCGCTGCCGGTGGATGACTATCCGTCACAGCTATACGACACGCTGGCCGCGCTATCGCCTCGTGACCTCGAATATCCGGAAATGGTCGTACTGACCCCCGGCATCTACAACTCAGCCTATTTCGAACACAGCTACCTCGCCCAGCAGATGGGCTGCGAACTGGTCGAGGGCCGCGACCTCTACGTCGATAACGACGACTGCGTGTACATGCGCACGGTCGGCGGCCCGGCCCGGGTCGATGTGATCTATCGGCGCGTCGATGACCTGTTTCTCGATCCGGAAGCCTTTCACCCCGATTCGATGCTCGGCGTGCCCGGCCTCTTGCGCGCCTGGAAAGCCGGCAAGGTCGCGCTCGCCAATGCGCCCGGCGCGGGCGTGGCCGACGACAAGGTGGTCTATTCGTATGTGCCCGACATCATCGAATTTTATCTCGGCGAAAAACCGATCCTGCCGAATGTGCCGACCTGGCGTTGCATGGAGCCCGAGGCGCTCGCCGATACGCTGGCCAATCTGGAAAACCGGGTCGTCAAGCCCGCCAACGAATCGGGCGGCTACGGCATGCTGGTCGGCAGCGCCTCGACCAAGGAAGAACGCGAGGAGTTCGCCAAGCGCCTGAAAGAAGACCCGCGCAACTACATCGCACAACCGGTGCTCGGACTTTCGACCGTGCCGACCATCATCGAAAAGCACATGGAGCCGCGCCATGTCGATCTGCGCCCGTTCATTTTGAGCGCGGAACAACAGCAAGTCACAATGGGCGGCCTAACTCGGGTGGCGCTTAGAAAGGGGTCGCTGGTCGTCAACTCGTCGCAAGGCGGCGGCAGCAAGGATACCTGGATCGTACCAATCGGTAAGGAGTGAAAGATGTTATCGCGAGTCGCCGAAAATATTTACTGGCTGGCGCGTTATTTGGAACGCGCCGAAAATACCGCCCGTCTGTTGGCCGCTAACGCCACTTTGCATCTCGACCTGCCGCGCGGAATCACGCCGGCCTGGGAGCCCTTGATCGCAATGGCCGGCGCACGCGAGCGCTTTGAACGGCAACACCCAGACTACAGCGAAAATGAGGTCGTAAAATTCATGATCGGCTGCGAGAAAAATCCCAGTTCCATCCTCAGTTCGTTGCGCGCGGCCCGCGAAAATGGGCGCACGATCCGCGACTACCTGCCGCGCGAAGCCTGGGAGCTGATCAACAAGCACCATCTCGATGCCGGCGAGCAACTCGACGAAGGCCTGTCCAAACGCGGCCGCCACGAATATCTGAAACGGATCATCCTGACTTCGCAAACCTTGAACGGACTGCTCGCAGGTACGATGAATCACGACCAGGGCTATCATTTCCTGTTGCTCGGACGTAATATCGAACGGGCAGACATGACCACGCGCATCATCGATGTGCGCACGGACAGTCTTTTGCCGCTGGAATCCTCCGAATTGCCGCCGTTCGAAACGATACAATGGGTCAGCCTGTTAAGATCGCTCAGCGCGTATCAAATGTACCGCCGCAGCATGCAGGCCCGGGTTCGCCGCGGCGACGTGCTGATCTTTTTATTCCAAAGCCAGGATTTTCCGCGTTCGATCCGGCACAACCTGTGCAACATCGAACGCAGCCTCAAGACGCTGCCGAAACACGAGCCGGCGGTCCGAATATTGTATGAAATCAAAACCAAAATTCTGTCGACCCAGGTTGAAAAAATGAAATGCGCGCCGCTGCACAACTTTATCGATCAGGTGCAAATCGCGCTCGATCAAGTGCATGGCGAAATTAGAAACGCATGGTTTTTGCCGGCGGGATGAGCGTCAATGCCGCTTGGATTTCCTTTATCGCAGGGTACGCACCCTCTCTAAATGATAATCAGCCGATCCCTTCGGCCTGATAGCGATAAAACTTTAACGTATCCGACCAATAATCCGCCGGCAGCCCCGCCTTTTGCTTCAAATGCCGGAGAAACTGTTTCGGAGTCGGCAAAGTTTCCCAAACCGCAGGCAAAAAGGTCCCGCGCCGCGCGCCTTCCTCGATAATCATGCCGTCCACGCCAGGCCGTAGTTGCGCGAGTAAATCTTCCTCCGAACGGAAGGCGATCGGTTCGGGCGTCGTCAGAATCGAAAGATGAATTTCCAATTGCTCAAATTCCTCGGCCGTCAGCGGCGGAAAGCGGTGATCCCGAAACGCCGCGGCAAAGGCATTTTCGGCAATATCCTGGGCCAACGGCCGCACGGCCTTCAACATGCCGATACAGCCTCTGAGTTCACCCTGTTTATGCAAGGTCACAAAGGTCGCGCGCACATCCAGCAGTTCCTGCGGCAAACCGGCCAAATCGACAGCTAACGGCTTGCCGGTTTGCAGACCGCGCAGGATTGATTTTTTCGCCAAATCGAGCAGGCATCGTTGATGTTCTTTATTCATTTTCACATCTTGCCTCATTCAGGAATCGAAAAACTTTTTGTATCAGGGCTATTTGTTTGATCGTCTTCGAGGGTCAATAACGCATCTTCGATTTGCAATTGGGTCACTTCAATATCATGACGCATCCTAAACTCCTGCTGCAATCTCAAAGGATTCCGATGATCGAGTTGCATAGCTTTGATCAAACTTGACAGATCCTCATTGACCGCCCAAGGATAGATGATCCATCGCCATTCATTGAGAATCTCGGCATAATAATCCGGCACAAAATCGGATACGGTTTTGAGCTGCATGACCGCCGTGTGTATCGATGCGGCCACGCCGGATTCACGAAGATGCTCGACCGCAACGACAAAGGTATCGCCGCTGTCGCAAACATCGTCGACCAGCAGCACGTTACGTCCATTGATGTCGGCATTCAGCGGGCATTTGACAAAGGCTGCCTGCTGTTTTGCCGCGCCCTGGTAATGCTCGATCTTGAATGCGGTCAGATCGGCAATGCCGAGCATGTCGGACAATAGGCGTCCCGGAATATACCCGCCTCTCGCAATCGCAACGATCATGTCGATTCGGACTTTGTCCGCGCGCAATCGCCGCGCCAGCTCGCGGCACAAGCGGTAAACCTCTTCCCAAGCGATCAAGGTACAGGGTATTGTTTCTGTCATTACCGAATCTCGTCGTTTTGATGGCGTTCCAACAAGCGATAGCATAGCATTTTTGCATGAGTCGGCGATCATGAATGGCGGAACGAGCTTAAGCGGGGAAATTGGATTGCTTGACAATGCCCTACCGCTCACTTATCTTTCCGAAAAAGGCCTTTGAGATTTTTGGTTTTTAGCGAGAGATAAGTCATGTTGAACGTCAGCGAAGCGGAGTGGAATCTGCGCGTGGATCTGGCCGCCGCTTTTCATCTGGCGGTCGCGAACAATCTCCATGAAGGCATTGCAAATCATTTTTCCGCGGTGCTGCCAGACCAGCAACATTTCCTGGTCAATCCTTTCGGCCTGCATTTTTCCGAAGTCACCGCCTCGAACCTGATCGTCTGCGATTTCGACGGCAAGGTCGTGCGCGGCGACGGTGCTCCGGCCGCGTCGGCGCATCATATCCATGCCCCTATCCATCGTCTGGTTCCGAGGACCCGGGTGTTGTTGCATACGCATCAGCCTCATGCGACCGCGCTGACGATGATCCGGGGCGGCCGCCTCGAATGGGCGCTGCATACGACCTGCCGATTTTACGGTCGGGTCGCTTATGATACCGATTACGACGGCGTGGCGCTGTCCGACTCGGTCGGTGAGCGCATGGCCGGCATTCTCGGCGATGCGGAACTCTTGTTCCTGGGCAATCACGGCGTGATCACCGCCGCGCCGACCGTAGCGCAGGCGTTCGACGATCTGTATTTCGTCGAGCGGGCCGCACAAACCCAGTTGCTCGCGCTCGGCACCGGCCAGCCGCTGGCCATGCTCGCGCCCGAAATGATCGAGCAGGTGGCCGCGCAAACCCGCTACGAGCGTTTCGAGCTCGGTTATATCGATCGGCATTTCGCCGCACAGAAACGTTTACTGGATAAGGCGGGATGTATTTACCGCCAGTAAATCGCAATCCTTAAACATAGCAAGCGCTAGCCTTCCAACCCAAAGGGACCGTGGCATGGATGCTAGAGGCAGGGCAACGTCTGGTGGGTCGCCTGAACGGAATTTAGCCGAGGACAATAGGCTTGAATTGAATCCCTCGATCCTAACTTTGTCCCAAGGAGAGAAGAAACTTTCCCAGACTCTTCCCACTATAACTTAATTTCAACCGCGACAATATCCATCAACCACCGGAAGAATAGCGATGAACGAAGCAAAAGACTTGGTCAGCAAACTCGGCGATTTGGTCAGCCAGATAGCCGACGCCCCTCAGAAAACCGCTTATTGGAATGCTCGTTTCGACCGTTTTGCGCGCGCTTGGTCGCGACTGACAGGCAAACCGCTCGCGTTCAATATTGCGATTCTGGTCATCGCGGCCTGGCTGATCACCGGTCCACTTTTCGGCTTCAGCGATACCTGGCAGTTGATCATTAATACCGCCACCACGATCGTGACCTTTTTAATGGTTTTCCTGATTCAGCACACGCAAAACCGCGATACCGATGCGCTGCAGGTCAAACTGGATGAGCTGATTCGCGCCATTGAAGGCGCGAACAACGAATTGCTGGATCTGGAAGAAATGGAAGAGGACGAACTCGCCCTGCTGCGCAAGCAATATCTGGAATTGGCACGCATCTCCCGGCAAATCAGGGCGAAAAAAACCGAGAGTCAATAACTGACTTGTCAGTGTCCGACAGAAGCACCCTGACGATTGATTCAGGAACCTTTGCCGCTAAGCGCTTCGGCGTTACGCTTGGCCAGCGAGTCGATCAGGGCGGCCAGCGAGCCTTTTTTCTGAATGTCTTCGCTGAAGCTCGAACGGTAGTTCGTAACCAGGCTTACACCCGCGATGATGATGTCGTACACTTTCCAACCATCGCTGCCGAAAAACATCCGGTAATTGACCTGCACCGGGTTCTGTCCCGGCTGCAAGACTTCCGATTTGACGATGACTTTCTTGGCGTCGCCGCCCGCTTCGATCGGCTGGAAACGCAGGGTCCAGTCGTTATATTCAACAAAGGCCCTGGAATAGGACCGGACCAGCATCGTCCTGAATTCGTTCTTGAAGCGTTCGCGCTCGTCCGGCGACGCGGTTTTCCAATGTTTGCCGAGGACCAATGGCGCGATCACGTTGAAATCGGTATGTGGTTGAATCACACCGTCGACGAAGCGGGTCACTTGGGCAAAATTGCTGGTAAAAGCTTTGTTTTGCAGTTTTTGACGCAGTTGATCCGAGATGCCTTGAATGACCTGTTGCGGCTCCTGCAAACCGCCGGCCATACCTTGGGCCATCGGCATCAGGCCGAACAAGAGCAGTCCGAATATCGCATATTTTTTTATCAATTTTTGCATCGATTATTTAACCTTCTAATGATCATGAAAGAAGTTGTGAAATCCGGAAAGGTCGCCGGCCCGCCGATCGCCAGTGAAATTCATCGGTGGGAGCGACGCCCATAACTAACCCGAGGACTTTCACGGTAATGGCGGTAAAGAAAAACATACCATCACGCTTATGAATCAGGACTGAATTTAGGAAAGCCGTACCGGCAGCCGATCCGCTAAAACGAATACTGCGACAACGGCAGACTGCGCACCCGTTGCCCGCTGAGCAAGAACAGCGCATTGCAGACGGCCGGCGCGATCGGCGGCGTGCCGGGCTCGCCGATACCGCCGAGCGGCGCGCCGCTGTTGATGATTTCGACCTCGACGACCGGCATCTGGTCGGGGCGCAGGATCGGATAGGTGTCGAAATTGCCCTGCACGACGCGGCCCTTTTCGAGCGTGATTTGCTCGCCCATCGCGGCCGACAGGCCATAGCAAACCCCACCTTCGATCTGCCGTTTGACGATCGCCGGGTTCACCGCGAAACCGCAATCGACCGCGCACCAGACGCGCTCGACCTTGAACTCGCCATCCTGATTCAGGCTGACCTCGGCCACCTCGGCGACGATGCTGTTGAACGATTCATGCAGCGCAACCCCCATCGCCCGCTTGAGTCCTTGCGGATCGGTCCAGGGCTTGCCCTTCCATCCGGCCAGATTCGCGGCGGTCTCCAACACTTTTTTGAAGCGCGGCTGCTCGCCAAGCAGTTTGAGCCGGAATTCGAACGGATCGGCGCCTGCCGCATGCGCCATCTCGTCGATGAACGATTCCTTGAAAAAACAGTTCTGCGAATGGCCGACCGAGCGCCAGAAGCCGATCTGCACCGGCTTGACCGGCACGTTGACCACGTTCGTGCGCTTGTTCTGGATCGCATAAGGCAGTTCGACCGTACCCTCGAACACGCTGGTGTCGAGATCGGGATTTTTGACAAAGCCCGGCATCAGGCGGGTCATCGGCCCTTCGCCGACCGAGGTGATCTGCAAAGCAACCGGATTGCCGGCTTTATCGAAGCCGGCGCTGAACTTCGCGGCCGACATCGGCCGGTAATGGTCGTGCTGAATATCTTCCTCGCGCGTCCAGATCACCTTGATCGGCTTGCCCGGATGCTTCTTGGCCAAGGTGATCGCCTGGATCGCATAATCCATCACGAAACGGCGGCCGAAACCGCCGCCCAGAAACGGCGTGACCACCTCGATCGCCTCGGGCTTCAGCCCTGTGATTTCGGCCGCGACTCCGACGACGAAATCGACGCCCTGGTTCGGCGCCCACACGGTGCAATGGTCCTTGGTCACCAGCGCGGTGCAGTTCATCGGTTCCATCGTGACGTGCGCGATGAAAGGTGCGTGATACTCGGCTTCGATCGTCTTCGCGGCGGAGGCGATCGCCTTGGCCGCATCGCCGACTTCCTCGGCGACATGGCCCGGCTCGCTCAGCGCGGCCTGCAACCTGACCTTGTAGTCCTGGGTCGAGAAACCGGCGTTCGTGCCTTCGTCGAAGGTGAGAGGCAGTTTCTCCAAGGCTTTTTTTGCATGCCAGAAATGATCCGCGATCACAGCGACGCCGTTCGGAATCTCTTCGACCGCGACCACGCCCGGCAGCTTCAGCACCGCGTCTTTATCGTAGGAGGCGACCTTGCCGCCGAACACCGGCGACTGCATCACCGCGGCATGCAGCATGCCGTCCACTTTGACGTCGATGCCGAATTCGGCCGCGCCGGTCGATTTAGCCAGACTGTCGGTGCGCTTGACCGGCTGGCCGATCAGCCGGAATGACGCGCTGTCTTTCAACGGCACGTCCTTCGGCGGCGCCAATTTTGCGGCCTTTTCGGCAAGCTGTCCGTAACCGAGCTTTTTACCGGTCGCCGCATGCACGACACTGCCCGGCTCGGTCGTACAATCGCCCGGCTTGACGCCCCACTGCTCGGCCGCGGCCTGGATCAGCATCGCCCGGGCGGTCGCGCCGGCTTTGCGCATGGTCATATAGGACGAGCGCACGCTCAGGCTGCCGCCGGTAAAACGTATCGTATTATCGAACATGATCTTGTAATCGGGGCCGTGCGGGGCCTGTACGACTGTGATCGAGGGCATCTCGACGTCCAGTTCCTCGGCCATGATCGCCGGAATCGATGTATAAGTCCCCTGGCCCATTTCAATGAACGGATTCTGAAAAATCACGTGTCCATCCGCGTCGATGCCGATGAAGGCGTTCAGATCCTGATCCTGCTCGGCCTGTTCGATCTTCGCGCAACCGGTCGGCAACGCCACGCCGAGCAGAAACACGCTGGCGCCGGCCGCCGCGCTAAGGCCGAGAAACTGCCGGCGCGACAGCGAAAGGTTCAATATCGTGCTCATGACTGCTCTCCCTGAATTTCGGCGGCGCGTTTGACCGCTGAAAAAATTTGCTGATAGGTGCCGCATCGGCAAAGGTTGACCATTTTCGCGCGGATCTCTTCATCGCTCGGATGCGGATTCTCCTTTAATAAGGCTGCCGCCGCAATGATCTGGCCGGACTGGCAGTAGCCGCACTGCGGAACGTCCTGTTCGACCCACGCCTGTTGCGCCGGATGCAAGCCTTTTTCGGTCGCCAGACCCTCTATGGTAGTAATCGCCTTGTCCTTGGCCGCGCCGACCGGCGTGCTGCAGGACCTTGTCAGCACGCCGTCGAGCAGAATCGAACAGGCTCCGCAAAAGCCGATGCCGCAGCCAAATTTGGTGCCGGTGTAACCGGCCAAATCGCGAATCGCCCAAAGCAAGGGCATGTCGTCTTCGGCATCGACCTGGTGCTCTTTGCCATTGATCAGTAGGGTTGTCATGAGTTACTCCTCGGCCAATGCCTGCCCGGTTAAATGTTCAAAATCACTTATCGTATCGATATCGAGCTCGGCGCGTGCGGACGGAATTTTCAGCACGCTCGGTTCGAACTCGATCAACAACGGTTTGGCGCCTCTGTCGCCTGTCAAGGTTTGCAGACGATTAAAATACGCCGCCGGAAACAAGGCCGGCACACCGGAGGATGAATCATATTGACTGGCGACAATGCGGTCAGGTTCATTCCGCCAGGCGTTCAGCAATGCCGCAAGATGCGAAGAATCGATCAAAGGCTGATCGCACAAAACGATCAGCACGGCTTCAGCCGAGTCAGGCAATGCTTTTATGCCGATATTTATCGACGAGGCGATACCCTCTTGCCAGTCGGGATTCAGAACCGTTTCAGCCGAATCCGGGGCTAGCGACTCGCGGATCAACTCCGCATGCGCGCCCAGCACGACGATGATCCGCCCGGGCAGAACCCGGCACGCGCTGCCGATCGCCCGTTCGAGCAAGGTGCGGCCCTGCCAGCGCAGCAATTGCTTGGGCCTGCCCAGCCGGCGGGAGCCGCCGGCGGCAAGAATCAGCGCATAAACATTTGGAAAATCATCAGGCATGAGCTGATACTTTATGAGGAGTCAATTGACCGCCATACCGACGATTTTGCGCGGCAAGAATACCGGCCATGATCGATAACGCGATTTCTCCCGGCGTTTCCGCCCCGATGTCCAGGCCGACCGGCCCGAAGACGCGGTCCGCAATTTTTGCAGCCTTATCGCCCAGACTATCGAGGAGCCGGGTTTTGCGAGCTTCGGGCCCCAACAAACCGATAAAGGGGATACGGCTGTCCGCAACGACCTTCAAATAGCGGGCGTCATATTCGAAACTGTGCGTCATCATCACCAGCGCATCGAAACGAACGAGTTGCAGGTTTTCGTCTAGATTTTGCGGCAGGCAACAAAATAGACGCTCGGCCGCGGGAAAACGTTCCGGTTTGATATACGCCGGACGGTGGTCGACGATCGTAACCCGCCAACCCAGCGCCCTGGCGCATTGCAGGAGCGGAATCGCATCGGCACCCGCGCCGACGATCAGCAATTGCGACAACGGACGAATCGGGTCATAAAAAACACCGACAGCATTTCCTTCGACAAGGTGGGTTTCGATCGACGGTTTGTCAGCCGACAAAGCCTGCCGCGCCTTGGCGATCAGTTCGCCCCGCCAGGGCAACTGAACGTTTTCGAAATCGTCTTCTCCGCAAAATAGCGATTTGCCCGCCGGCAAGGCCTCATGTTCGGACTCAATCACAGTGATTAACACACCCCGCCGGTCATCTTCGACCGCTTCGGCCAGCGCGTCCAAAGGGTAGTAATGCGCGTCCGATTTCAGCAATTGCAGCATGATTTTGACCGAGCCGTTGCAGCCGAGCCCAAGCCCCCAGATCACATCATCGGGTGAGCGCATGTCATAATAAACCGTCATGGCTTGACCGCTCGCAAAAACCGAACGCGAACGTTCCAGAAGATCGCTTTCGAAACAGCCGCCGCTCAACAGCCCCTGCGCGTCTCCGTCTTTCGCAATCAACATCCTCGCGCCGGCCTTTTGATAAGTCGAACCCTGCGTTTCGATGATCGTGGCCAGCACAAAATCGCCCACATCAGGCGCGAGATTTCGGAAAGCATCGACCAGCGTGTACAGTTGATTGGCCATGGCGTCGGAATAAACTTTGGCGGGAAAATTTATGCTTGATTGTGCAGGAAACTGCGGCGATTATCCTCCATGGAGCAAGAAACGTCCAGCCATCCCAACAAACAGGCCCCCGGCCCGAGAGGGCTCCGACGAAGACTTTGGGGAAAACAGGGTCATAACCGGTCCAAGGGACCGACGACTCCCTTTCCGCCTTTGTTGAGCACATGCGTGTAAATCATCGTCGTCTGTACATCCTTGTGGCCGAGCAACTCCTGCACCGTGCGGATGTCGTACCCCGAATCGAGCAAATGGGTCGCGAACGAATGCCGTAACGTATGGGGCGTGGCCAATTTTGTCATGCCGCTAGCCCGCACCGCCTTTTTCATGGCCCGCTGCAATAGCTTTTCGTCAATATGATGGCGGCGTTCGACACCGCTACGCGGATCGCGCGAAAAGCTGCCGGAGGGAAACAGATATTGCCAGGCCCATTCTGTCGCCGCATGGGGGTATTTGCGTTCCAGCGCATCCGGCAAATAAACCGACGCCTTGCCCACGCGGGTATCGTCATCAAACAAAACACGGCGCTGACGTAAATGGTCTTGCAATACCGTCGCCAACGACTGCGGCAACATCGTGACCCTATCCTTGGCGCCCTTGCCGTCGCGGATCAAAATCTCGCCTCGCTCGAAATCGACATCCTTCACCCTTAGGCGCACGCACTCCATCAAGCGCATGCCGGTGCCATAGAGGAGATTCGCCATCAACCCATGGACGCCGCTCATCCGCGCCAGAACGGCGCCCACCTCGGTGCGCGTCAACACACTGGGCAAACGTTGCGGTTGCTTGGCGCGCACGACATTATCCAGCCAGGGCAAATCGACTAACAGCACCTCCTTATACAAAAACAATAAAGCGGACAATGCCTGGTTTTGCGTTGAAGCCGATACATGGCCTTCCACAGCCAGATGCGTCAAAAATGCTTCAACCTCCGCCTCCCCCATTTCTAACGGATGGCGTTTGCCATTAAACAAAATAAACCGCTTTATCCACTGCACATAAAGCTTTTCGGTACGGATGCTATAGTGCTTGACGCGAATCCGGTCGCGGACTTGATCAAGCAATTTAGGAGGTGTATTTTGCGTTAGCATATGGAGGTTGCTATCAATAATTAAATACTGTAGTATTTAGTTTAACAGATTATCAGAGTGGCGTTATACACCGATAATCGTAGATTAATATACACCTAAATAGGTGCCTACTTAACGTTATGCACTCAACGCGCCAAGTTCTTTTGCATAATTACAATACCTCTCTACCTTGTCCATTTTGGCTGCGATTGCTGAAATGTTTGGCTTCAATTCAATGCCAACTTCTCTCAGCTTTTCTACGCTCCCAAGCAAATCTTGCCATTCCGCCTCAATGCGTTCGCGATTACTGATCGGAATGTCGCGCTGTTCGTCAATGCCGAAACGCTGTGCTTTAAAAATCTGCTTTTGAAGCTCAAGCAGCTCCATTGCTACCTCGCCAAGTTCTTCTGCAAACACGGTAATCAAATGCTCTTGCTTGTTCATATTTAGTCCTTCCCGTGTATAACACGGCACTCAAGGCGACGCCGGGAAGCATCGCGGTATTTATTAAAGTTCGGCGGCGGCGCGCCTTAGTTCAGCGTTAGCGGACTTGGCCTTGTGCCACATAAATTCCGCCAGATGGTGCAGCAGACCAACATCAATTTTATCGTGCCGAACGATGTCCCCGTTTGTCGGCGCTCCGCCCTCCATTGCGTCCATCCATTCTTCAAATGCCACTTTAACTTCTGGGTGATTATCTGCGATCATGATTTCGTCCTCTAACTTTACGTTCGAGCGGAGCGCCCGAAGCGTGGTTTTTCAATCAAAAATTTATACGCGCCCGCTCAACTACACGTTAGGAATCGAACTTTGCAGATTTTTGCATTCCAATTTTGTCCATAAATGACAGCAAATCCTCAATTTCATTTTGGGTTAAAAGGATGACCATTAACCAATAGTATTGGTGGTCGAATGCCCATAAAACAATCTTATATTTAAAGCTCATGTGTTTATACCAAAGTTTGTGGCGGCCTAACACGGTACTCAAGGCGACGCCGGGAAGCATCGCGGTATTTATTAAAGTTCGGTAGCGGCGCGCCTTAGTTCGGCGTTAGGCTTGCACAAGGAAACATCATGGCAATTTTGGATTGGTTTAAAGAAGTCCCTCTTTCTGCTGTTCTTAAGGAAAAGTTGGTTGGTCTTGAAAATGAGAATGCGGCGCTCAAGTCGGAGAATGCAGCGCAAAAAATATTGCTTGAGCAATGCCAAGAGCAAAGGCGGGCACTCGAAAAACAAATCACGGAAGAACATAACAACCCCCTAACATTCGATGAAAAAACAGGAACCTGGATTGGTTCCGTTGACGGTTTGCGCTATTGCGCTAATTGCAAATCCAAAAACATATCGTCTCCACTCAAAAACGAGAATCATGGCTGGAGATGTCCGTCTTGCGACAAATATTTTGACGATCCTGAGCGCCCAAAACCAAAAATAAACAGAGGCCCATCAGATTGGAGGACAGCTTAAAATGCCTAACCCAACGGTCAAAGGGACGCGCCGCCCGTCAACGGTTTTGAAGGATTGTTTATTAATCAAGGTTGGCGGCTTCGCTGAAGGTTTGCCCTCAGCGCGCCTCTTACCTTTGCGTTAGACGGCGGCAAAATCAAAAGACTTGGGTCGCTCCTTCCAGGCACGGAAAGTCCGTCCCGTTTTCCACGGCGGCCCTTATCCGTTCCGGCCTGATCCGTTTGCGTCACGCTCGCCCGGCAAGGCTTTGGCGGTGTCCAAGACGCCCCAAAGATTTTTAGGACCTTGGCTTTAACACGGCGCGACGCAAGCCGGGGAGTCCTTCCGGGCGGCAAGGACTTTCTGCTGGCGCAGGCCCTCGTTTTTTTCCTTGGCTTCGCCCAAGGTCTGCTTTACAATCGGTCTAACCCGGCGGTCAAAGGGACGCGCCGACCGTCAACGGTTTTGAAGGTTTGTTTTTTAATCAAGGTCGGCGGCTTCGCTGAAGGTTTGCCCCCAGCGCGCCCCTTA
>NZ_JAXUHN010000061.1:0-18677 GCF_035916875.1 Methylomicrobium sp. Wu6 | reverse complement strand
GAATTCGAACGACAATTTTAAAATGGAGCCTGACTAAGACGCGTCGTTGAGTCGACGCGTATCCGGACTTTCAGTCCGTAATTCTAACCCACCCGCTTTTAGCGGGTGGTTGTTAAGTTTTTCCGAGGTAGTCAATAATAGAGGCGGGATAATCGATAACTCCGTTTTTCCTTGCATTTTCCCATGCGCGTTTATCTGGAGAGATTAAGCATATTTGTTTGAACTTTGCAAATAAACCCCAGTCTGTTGTATATTACAATCAATCACTGAGAATTAGCCTCGATCCGCGGATAGCCGCCATCGCAAAAATATTCGAAGTGCCCCGACACTGGATCCGGGCGAAACGCTCAAAAGCAAAGATTCTCTCCGGTCCGGAATTTCCGCTACATTTGTCCCGAGATTAAGCAAGTCAACAGAATGCTTGCGTTTTTCCCGCGGCGAATTAACCTGAGTAGCGCCACGCGTTGTATGCCCGGTTAAAAGGTTTGACCGTATACAGCCTTCTTCACACTCACTAAGGACACCTTTTGAAAAGATTATTTGTTGGAAACTTGCCCAGCGACGCAACCGAAGCCAGCGTATTGGCTTTATTCTCGGAGTTCGGCAAAGTACATTCCATTGAACTCGTCACCGATCTGTTTAGCGGTAGATGTAAAGGCTTTGGCTATATCGGCATGGAAGGCCACGAAGCCAGAGCGGCCATCGCAAAACTCAGCGGCAATTTGTTTGGCGGCAAGCCGCTCAGAGTCAGTTTTGAAGTTTCTTCGGGTAAAAAGGGCAGACGCCGCTAGCCGGATCAAATAACTTCCACTTCTTTTTCAGATTTTGGGGCGGTATCTAATGCGGGATAGTTTCAACTTTTATTCCTTCCAGCAACTCGCCCCCTAATCTCACCTCGTTTTTTTGCATGTTCCGGGATTTCATCCCCACTATCGAGATTTTCTATGTCATTTACTTCTCTCGGCCTGTCCGAGCCCCTGTTGCGCGCGATTAGCGATTCAGGATATACCACACCCACACCAATACAACAAAAAGCGATACCCTCGGTTTTATCAGGCCGCGACCTGCTCGCCGCAGCGCAAACCGGCACCGGCAAGACCGCGGGTTTTACTCTGCCAATACTCCAACGCTTGGCGGAAAAACATATCGGCAGCAATCGCCCCATACGGGCGCTCATTTTAACGCCAACCCGTGAACTGGCCGCGCAAGTGGCTGAATCGGTGACCAAATACGGCGCGCATCAGATGCCGCGGCTTAAATCGGAAGTCGTGTTCGGGGGGGTAAAAATCAACCCGCAGATGATGCGTTTACGAGGCGGCGTCGATATTTTGACCGCGACGCCAGGGCGCTTGCTGGATCTGGTTTCTCAAAATGCGGTCAGGCTGAATCAAGTCGAAATACTGGTCCTTGATGAAGCGGACCGGATGCTGGATATGGGCTTCATCAGAGACATCAACAAAATTTTGGCGTTACTGCCGAAAAAACGGCAAAACCTGCTGTTTTCAGCGACGTTTTCCGCCGATATAAGAAAACTGACTCAAAACTTGCTGATCAATCCGGTGCAAATCGAAGTCGCGGTTGAAAATGCCGCCGCCGACACGGTCGAACAAATTGCCTACACGGTCAACAAAACCGCGAAAACCGCTTTATTGACGCATTTGATTAAAAGCAACGATTGGCGGCAGGTGCTGGTTTTTACCAGCACCAAACACGGTGCCAACCGGCTGACCGAAAAACTGAATTCCGCGCAAATTTCCGCGAAGGCGATACACGGCAACAAAAGCCAAGGGGCCAGAACCAGCGCCTTGGCGGATTTCAAAGCCGGCGATATTCAAGTGCTGGTGGCTACCGATGTGGCCGCGCGCGGCATCGACATCGCCCAACTGCCGCATGTGGTGAACTATGAATTGCCGCGTTCCTCCGCCGATTATGTGCATCGCATCGGCCGCACCGGGCGGGCCGGACGGGGCGGGCTCGCCGTGTCGCTGATTTCTCAAGAAGAAAATAACGCGCTGCGTCTGGTAGAAAAACTGATCGGCGCTAAAATTGCGCGCGAACGGGTCGCGGGCTTTGATGGATTGGAAACCGCTCGCTAGAGAGTTGCTCTCCAATGCAAGCGTTGTGGCCATTTGCTTGAAGCCCCCTGGCAAAGCGGGTTTGTCGTGGATGCCGGTTTAAGAAGCGAACTCTATTCGGCTATCAGATAACCGTTCGAGTTCGCGACTTGTGAATCTCCGCCCTGGATTATTGCAGGGCGGCAATAATCCAGAACGTCATAATTCTTAAAGCACTATTTTTTATTAAAGTAATAAATCTCGCCGAATTTTCCTTTCAGAGTCATCGTCTTGTCGTCTTTTTCGACTAAAGAGAAGGTGTCAAAACCGGATCTGCCGACATAAGGGATTTTCAATTTCCCATTCTCTATTTCGTAATTGACCGGCTGCTGGTCATAATGACTGCCTTCGCGAGGAATGTTCAGGATCGTGATTTTGCCGTCCCGAAACACCCACGTATCTTCCCGCTTTATGGTTTCTTTTGCCGATGCCGAGTTTTTGGTATGTTGCAGCTTCCAGGTACCCTCTACATCATTCTTGGACTTGAGTTCAATATCGGCATACACCGAACCTGTAATAAGCGATAAAATCAATAAACCCGACACCCAACGCATTCTTTTCATGATTGCTTTCCTATAAAAATTAAATAATTGCATAGCATTTTAAGCACATTTCCCGGAACCTTATCTTTATTGCTGCTGCATGAAAAAATTTGGGAGCAGTTCAATGGCCACGAAAACCAATCGACTGAAGCGTCATCCCCGATACTTCGGTACATGAGTCGCTTATGAATTAGGGGGCGCTGGCCAATAAAAGTTCAACTCACTCCCCGAGGGAGTCGCGATTGCCTTCAGCGCCCCAACCGTCTGTCCATAGCCCACCCCTTGAGGGGGCTTTAAACTCAACAAGGAGTATTAAACTCACTGCGCGATGACTCTACGCGATATCGGCTCGCTTTGCAATTTCACTGCACAACCAGCGCTTCGTGAACGCCCTGCCCTTCGCTTCTGGGTAATACTCAGCTTCCTGTCTCTCAGCGGTTCAATAACAACCGACGAGACAAAGACAGTTTGCGCCGAAGAAAACTCCTCGCTTGTTTGAGCGACCGTTATCGCGCAGATCTGATCTTCGGAAAAGGTGAACCTAGTGCGACTGTCTTGAGTCGAATTTTTATGAATTCTCCAATTTATCCGAAAGACTGGCCGGATATCGACCAAGCGCTTTATCTTCGCTCAGTTAAACTGTTCAGCGCTGTTAAGAATTTGCTCAGCGTAAAGATGGAACTGTATGCCGACACGAAAGTGCTGCAAGGCGATATTTTTCTATTCAATCATTTTTCTCGCTTCGAAACCTTTATACCGCAATTTCTGATCTACGAAAAAACCGGAGCCTTCAGTTGCGCGATCGCCTCGGGCGAGTTTTTTAAGGAAAAGAATATACTGTCGGATTATCTGCAACAGGTCGGGGTTTACCCGCACGACCATCCGCGTTTATTCGCCATGCTGGCGGGACAAATACTGCGCGGCCGCAAAGTCGTTATTTTTCCGGAAGGAGGCATGGTCAAAGACCGCCGCGTCATAGATAAAACAGGCGAGTACAGCATCTATTCACGCATGACCGGAAACCGGCGCAAACTTCATACCGGACCCGCGGTATTGGGACAGGGCGTGGAAGCCATCAAATCGGCGATACGGCATGCTTTTAAGGAAAACCGGATTGAGCGTTTGCTGGGCTGGCAAGAGCAGCTTCAATTCGACAATCTGAATGAACTGTTGGCCGCCGCGCACAAGCCGACGCTGATCGTGCCGGCCAATATCACATTCTACCCGATCCGCGCTTCGGAAAATCTGTTGTTCAAAAGCATTGAAATGTTCTCTGGCGGCTTGAGTCTGCGCCAATCGGAAGAATTGTTGATCGAGAGCAACATCCTCATCAAAGATACCGATATGGATATCCGCATGGGAAGACCTGTCAATCCTTGCTGCGTCTGGGATTGGCGCACCCATTTCATCATGAACAAAGTGGCGCCCGACATTCAAAAATTGGATCAGGTATTTAAGTTAAGATCGGAAGCCAAAAACTGGAAGGAACGGTTGCTGGAGCATTTTTTCATCGAGAACGCGCAATGCGCGCGCGATCAATACATGAAAGAAATTTACACCAACCTCACGGTGAACATCAGTCATTTGGCTTCCACCTTCATCATGAGCATGATTGGAGCCAAACGGCGGCAGATTGAAAAAAGCCGGTTTTATACCGTGCTCTATGTAGCGATTAAAAATCTGCAAAAAAACACCGATATTCATTTGCATCGCAGCCTGTTGAATCCCGACGATTATGGCGGTTTGCCACACGGTGTCAGCACCCGTTTCGATCAATTTATCTGCTTTGCCAAGGCGGCGGAACTGATCGCCGAACGTGAAGGCTGCTATCATTTTTTACCCACACTCTGCGAGGACTACGATTTCGACAGGATACGGCTGGAAAATCCGATCGCTGTTTACAATAACGAAGCCGCGCCGCTACGCACGGTTCGCGAAGCCTTGCTGGCGGCCGACGAAGAAAGTCGAACCATGAATCCATACCGGTTGGCTGCCTGGCAATTCGAAGACGAACAACTGGGCCTGGCCTTTGAGCGGCAAACTTATGACGGCGCTCGACATAACGGAACCATGAAGCAACAGGAAACGGCCAACGCCGATCCGTCGCCATTTTTTATCCAGCCGACAGAGCCCAACGGCTTCGGCGCCTTATTGATTCACGGTCTCTTGGCCAGCCCCGCAGAATTGCGGGAATACGGCCGTTATCTGGCCGACCAGGGCTATACGGTGCTGGGCATCCGGCTCAAAGGACACGGCACCTCGCCCTATGCCCTGCGCGATGTCAGCTGCGAGCAATGGTTCGACAGCGTGCAGAGAGGATTTAATATTTTAAAGATTTATTGTCCCAGGCTGTTCGTAATCGGTTTTGCGACCGGCGGCGCGTTGGCGCTAAAACTGGCCGCGGAAAAACATCCTGAAATTATCGGACTGGTTGCGGTTTCGGTGTCGATTAAATTCGTCAACCCCGCCTTCATGCTGGTGCCGTTGCTGTATAACGCCAATGTTTTAGTGCGCTGGGTTTCATCGCTCGAAGGCGTCAAGCCTTTTATCGAAAATCCGCCCGAACATCCCGACATCAACTACTGGAATGCGCCGGTCAGGGCTTTGTACGAACTGCGCCGACTGATCCATCAATTGGAAACATTGTTGCCGAGCATAGAAACGCCGACGCTGGTGATGTATGCCGACCAGGATCCGGTGGTGTCGCCGCAAAGCGCCGAAATCGTTTTTAATAAACTCGGCGCCACGCACAAGAAGTTGCGCGTGATAAAGTCCGATAGGCACGGCATCTTGATGGAGAATATCGGAAATACCTGGACCATGATCGATGATTTTTTAATCCAATACCGTCAGGATCATGCTGTCGAAGTGATAAATCCGCAATTTTAGTAGCCTGGTTTAGTGTTGATAGTGCCGCTATTTTTGCGAAAGCTTGTTTTGGGCATCCGAGCCCAAGCAAGCGGCAAAAATGTTGCTCACTTTGTCTGAGCATCTTGAGTTATTGGCAAAGCATTTTGAGAGTTAGGTTTTCCATTACGGACGCCAGCCGCGGTGTTGGGTGGTGGTAAAAAATCTGACACCGGACGGGATTCCGCCCACTCCTCGATTTCGCGCAATAACCAGCATGACCGCCTTGCAGGTTCTTTGCGTGGCTTCGGAAAATCGTTCGCGCGAATCAGGGACCGCACCGTAGATTCCGATAGTCCGGTGATTTCCGCAACGGCCTCAAGGTCAATCATGATCGGTTTGAATACCGATTGACGTTTCTCGTTGCTCATGTTCTTTCCAACCATCGCTCCCCAGTCAATAGTCCTTAATTCAGCGGTCGAGGGATGAATGAGCCCAAATCCATGTGACAAGGCTTCCCGACATTGATTAGAGGCTCATTGTCAACACCTGAGCGGACATCAAAGCCGATATTTTGCGCTCCGATCCGGCGTCAGCCGGTTATGTTCGTCGATATAATCCTGCCGGCTGATCGGCCTGATCAGAAGCAAACCGGCGACAAAGCCTCCCGCATGCGCCCAGAAGGCGATTTGCGCGGGACCGCCGACGGCGGGAATCGCGCTGATCAGTTGGATAAAAAACCAAAAGCCAAGCATGTAAATTGCCGGAATCGCTGCGGTGGTGATAAAGAATCCCAACGGAATCAGCGTGAGCACATAGGCTCTCGGATAGAGCCTTGCGTAAGCACCCATCACACCGCCGATCGCGCCGGATGCGCCAACCATCGGTGTAATTGCGTCAGGATCGGCCATGATCTGCGCGGCCGCAGCGGCCAGAATACATAAACCGTAAAAGCAGAGAAAACGGAAAGGCCCCATCGCATCTTCGACGTTGTCGCCGAATATCCATAAAAACCAAAGATTGGTGATGATATGAAACCAGCTGCCGTGCATGAACGCATGCGTAATCAAGGTAGCGACACCGTCCTTGCCGTCGAGCACGCAGGCCATGTTTTCCGCCAAGTCTAGCCGCGTACCGACCGGTACGGCATGTAACAATTCGCCCGGAATCAGGCTATACAGGCACAGCGATCTAGCCAGCGGCACGTCGCTGCCCGCGCCCTGAACGAACATCCAAATGAAAAGATTCACCACGATCAGCCCGATCGTGGCGACCGGGGTACGGAGGGTGGGATTTTCATCGCGAATTGGAAACATGGAGTCCTCCTTAATGGGGTAACATTCGTCAGGCCGTTTGAGCCGTTCCTGGTTGCCAATGTAAACCGAATCCCACAGGATTTCAATTGCCTTGCCCGAGCGGCGCGGATTTTCGGTAAGTTCGGATTCCAAACTCAACCGCCGGCAATCACGTTCTAGCGAAAATAACGTACTAACGCAATTGGTATGAATACCTAGGCAATCGTACCAATAGCGGCGCACTGGAAAATACTATAAATTTGCACGTACTTTAACCTCTCGGAGAATGTTCATGGAACTGCACGAAGATCTGACTAAGTTATCTGAAACCCTCAAACAGCAGCGCGATGAAATCCGCTTGCAGCTCCATCTGGCTGGCGCGGATTTGAAGGATGAATGGGAGGAGAGCGAACGGAAGTGGGGGCATTTTAAAGATAAGCTCGCCGAAATCGTGGATGAAAGCAAGGAAACAACGGCTGAATTTCTCGACAAAACCCGAATTGTCGGAGAAGAGTTGAGGTCTGCCTATAAAAACATCCACCGGCGGCTGTCTTCCTGAGGATTTGGGATAAGAGACGTTATCGATTTTTCATGGCGGCCGCCTTCATTTTCGTTGCCTCCGTCAAATCCAATAAAGCTATTGATGTGCATGCGGCGCATCGGAGGTGGATGCCGTGCAAACGATGAATGGAGAGGATCGGACATGGCCGAAAAACTGACCGGGTTCCAAGTCGAACAATTCAAAAACCTGTTGTATAGCCGCTTCTCCATTGTGCGTTTGAACCTGCATGAGGAGCTTATGTCCATTGACCACGAAAGCAGCGAGAAAATTGCCGAAGCAGTTTACCAGGCTACAGCCGGTGCATTGACGCAACTGTTGACAAGACTAAAGGCGATCGACCTGAATCGTTACCTTACCGAAATCAAGGATATCGAATCGGCGTTGATGCGGATTACCGAAGACAGATTCGGTATCTGCCTCGACTGCGGGCTCCCCATTTATTTCAAGCGGCTGCTTTCCTATCCGACTGCAAAGCGTTGCGTTGCCTGTCAACGGCTTTACGAAAAAACGAAGAATGAGATCGGTAGTTCAGGTTGCCCATAGATGTGTGGGCAATCACGCTCTGTTGAATATCGCACCGGATCGAATAGAAAAGCCGTCAATCCCGGCAGGGATTGCCAAGATCCGAAAGCCACGGATGACTGCCGGCGTATTTAAACATACCCTAAATTAGACAATGAAGGCTGTTTTTTCACCGCCTTGTGATCCGGATTCCGCCAATCCATGCCGGAATGGCGCCGGTTTTCTTGCAATGATTCGCATTGGTTCTTAGATCAAGGGGCAAACGGCAGCTCGGCAATATTGCGCGATCGCCCTGCCGAACACCCACTGTAGACGCCATCCGCCCAAATCCTGCACAGCTTTGCAACCCCGCCGCATCAGCAGTAGGTGCCCACCA
Organism: Methylomicrobium sp. Wu6; assembly: GCF_035916875.1. Lineage (NCBI taxonomy): Bacteria > Pseudomonadati > Pseudomonadota > Gammaproteobacteria > Methylococcales > Methylococcaceae > Methylomicrobium > Methylomicrobium sp. Wu6. The sequence continues at coordinate 10,419 of NZ_JAXUHN010000061.1, read as the reverse complement.
GGATACGACGGTTGAACGCTTCAATTAAATTAAATCTCCACGTCGGCGGCCTTCCAACACGAATCGCAGGTTACAAGCAGTCGTCGTTTTTCAATGAATTCCGAACGAGCACGGCAACGACAGCCCTACGCCTGTGATTGGAACTGGCATTGGCTTATCGAAAAAATCCCCCATTGGTTTGGGGTGGCGTCGTTACTTTTGCAAAAAAGTAAACGATGATCGGCAGCAAACATTGATTTCCGATAACGGGTAACGACCAAATTCGTCACACGGCCGCGCCATTTCGAAAAATAGAATTGCCGGTCTAAATCAACAGCTACTGCAAAAACGCTTCAGTTCATAGTAAAATAGCGTGATATTGCATCTTAATAACGGAATCATGACCCCTCGCACCGCAGAAGTCGAACGCAACACGCTCGAAACGCAAATCAAGATCAGCCTGAATCTGGACGGCACCGGCAAATCCCGGTTCGTCACCGGTGTGCCGTTTCTCGATCACATGCTCGACCAGATTGCCCGGCACGGATTGATCGATATTGAAGTCGAAGCCCATGGCGATCTTGAAATCGATGCGCATCATACGGTAGAGGACATCGGCATCGCGCTCGGCCAGGCCTTTGCCAAAGCGGTCGGCGACAAAAAAGGCATCGTCCGCTACGGTCATGCCTATGTGCCGCTCGACGAAGCGCTATCACGGGTCGCGCTCGATTTGTCCGGGCGTCCGGGGCTCTTTTATGAGGTCAAATTTCCGCGCGCGTCGATCGGACGCTTCGATGTCGACCTGTTCCGCGAGTTTTTTCAAGGTTTCGTGAATCACGCCGGCGTGACGCTGCATATCGACAATTTGAAAGGCGTCAATGCGCACCACATCGCCGAAACGATTTTTAAAGCCTTGGGCCGCGCCTTGCGGATGGCGGTTAGCCACGACCCGCGCATGGCCGGCATCATGCCCTCCACCAAAGGCAGCCTCTAAACTTTCATAAATTGTTACCTTTCTACAGTTTATTCGACAATGTTTCCTGATTTTTTTTCCTTTTAGCCTGAGCCTTTCTCCTAAAAATCTTATGTCATCCGTCGCTGTTATCGATTACGGAATGGGTAATCTGCATTCCATCGTCAAAGCATTGCAGCATGCCGCCCCCGAAATCAATGTCATTCTCACCGCCGACGGCAATGCCATATTAAAGGCAGACCGGGTGGTATTTCCGGGTGTTGGCGCGATTCGCGATTGCATGCATGCCTTGCACGAAACCGGGCTAGCGGAGATTATCCGGCAAGCCGCGCAAACCAAACCGCTACTCGGCATTTGTCTCGGCATGCAGGCCTTGTTGAGCGACAGCGAGGAAAACGGCGGCATCTCGGGCTTGAATCTGATTCCGGGACATGTCGTCCGCTTTGCCGACAATTTAACCGATCATCAAGGCAATCGACTCAAAATTCCACACATGGGCTGGAATCAGGTGCATCAGACCCCACATCCTTTATGGCGTGACATTCCGCAGGACAGCCGGTTTTATTTCGTGCACAGTTATTATGCCCGGCCCGACGACAACCGAGCGACGGCCGCCACCAGCGCCTATCCGGACGACTTCGCCTGCGCGCTCGCCCAGGACAATGTCTTTGCGGTGCAATTCCACCCCGAGAAAAGCCAGACCGCCGGTTTACAACTGCTGCGAAACTTTTTGCACTGGTCGGGCTGACTGCCCCTTCCCATCGTTGATCATCATTACTCTAAAAATTGCTGTTGAGGAAATCCGTGTATGTTGTTAATACCTGCTATTGATTTGAAAGAAGGCAAATGTGTCCGTTTGCGGCAGGGGCGCATGGAAGACGACACGGTATTCTCCGAGGATCCGGTCGCGGTCGCCGGCCGTTGGGTTAATCTCGGCGCCAAACGCCTGCATCTGGTCGATCTGGACGGCGCCTTTGCCGGCAGGCCGCGCAATGCGGCTGTGATCCATGCGATTGTCGACGCCTTCCCGAACATCCCTATTCAAATCGGCGGCGGCATCCGCGATGAGGAGACGATCCAGGCTTATTTGAATGCCGGCGTCGAATATGTGATCATCGGCACCAAGGCGGTCAACGCACCACATTTCGTCCGCGACATGGCGCTCGAATATCCGCGCCGGATCATCGTCGGCCTAGACGCGAAGGACGGCAAGGTCGCGATCGACGGCTGGTCCAAACTGTCCCGGCATGACGTGATCGATCTAGCGAAACATTTCGAGGAAGACGGCGTCGAGGCAATCATCTACACCGATATTTCGCGCGACGGCATGATGTCCGGCGTCAATATCGAGGCGACATCCAGGCTTGCGCGCGCGATCCGGATTCCGGTGATCGCCTCGGGCGGAATCACCAGCATGGACGACATCCGCGCGCTCGGCCAGATTGCCGGCGACGGCGTAATGGGCGCGATTACCGGCCGCGCGATCTACGAAGGCACGCTCGATTTCGCCGAAGCCGAAAAACTGGCCGAGTCGTTCTGATCATGAGTCTTGCCAAACGCATCATTCCCTGCCTCGACGTCGATAACGGGCGCGTCGTCAAGGGCGTCAAATTCGTCGACATCCGCGACGCCGGCGATCCGGTCGAGATCGCCCGGCGCTACGACCGCGAAGGCGCGGATGAGATCACCTTTCTCGACATCACAGCGACTCACCACGACCGCGACACAATGGTGCATGTGGTCGAACAGGTCGCCGGCGAGGTATTCATTCCGTTGACGGTCGGCGGCGGCATCCGCACGCTCGAAGACATTCGCCGGATGCTGAACGCCGGCGCGGACAAGGTCGGCATCAACAGCGCCGCGGTATCCCGCCCCGAATTCGTGCGCGAAGCGGCCGAGCGTTTCGGCTCGCAATGCATCGTCGTCGCGATCGACGCCAAAAAAGTCTCGGCGCCCGGCGAGCCGGACCGCTGGGAAATATTTACCCACGGCGGCCGGAAATCGACCGGCATCGAAGCGATCGGCTGGGCCCAAAAAATGGTCGCCTACGGCGCCGGCGAAATCCTGCTGACCAGCATGGACCGCGACGGCACCCGCGAAGGCTTCGATCTGCCGTTGACGCGCGCGATCAGCGAAGCCGTCCCGGCTCCCGTGATCGCCTCGGGCGGCGTCGGCAACCTGGATCATCTGGTGGACGGCATCATTCAAGGCAAGGCCGACGCGGTGCTCGCAGCGAGCATCTTCCACTTCGCCGAACATACGATACAAGAGGCTAAAGAGCACATGGCCGCGCACGGAATCGAGGTGCGGCTGACATGAGCGAAGCCTGGCTCGACGAGATTCGCTGGACTTCCGACGGTCTGGTTCCGGTGATCGCCCAACAGGCGGACAGCGGCAAGATTCTGATGTTCGCCTGGATGAATCGCGAATCATTGCGGTTGACGGCAACCGAGGGTTATGCGGTCTATTGGTCGCGGTCGCGAAACAAGCTATGGCGCAAGGGCGAGGAATCCGGCCATCGGCAAAAGGTACTCGGCATCTATCTCGACTGCGACGAAGACGTAATCCTGATTAAAATTGAACAGCAAGGCGGCATTGCCTGTCATACCGGACGCGAGAGCTGTTTTTACCGGCAATTGCAGAGCGATCGATGGCAAACCATCGAGCCGGTGCTGAAAGATCCTGAAGCGATTTATCGAAAATCATGAGCGACGTATTACAACAACTGGCAGACGTGCTGGAACAGCGCAAACAACAAACGGCGGACAAATCCTATGTCGCGAGCCTTTATGCGAAAGGCCTGGACACAATCCTGAAAAAGATCGGCGAGGAAGCGACCGAAACGGTGATCGCCGCGAAGAGCGGCGACAAACAGCAAATCATTTATGAAACGGCCGATTTATGGTTTCATTGCATGGTGTTGCTGGCCCAGCAAGGACTCGGTCCCGACGATGTATTGGACGAATTGCAACGGCGCTTCGGGCTGTCTGGCATCGAAGAAAAGGCGCAGCGTCAAAAATAAACCTAGAGTCTGGTTATAATATGGTAGGGTGGATAAGGGGGGCGCACTTGTGCTCTGTGAATGTATCCACCCTCCCTTGAAATCTATTTTTCACAACACTGGCAGTGACGCTCTGTGCGCAAAAGTCAACCGCACAAACGCGCAAACTCTCCTTAAAACTCTCTCAGAATTCAAGCACAAGCCCCCCAATCTTCAGCAAGAGGTAAAATCCATGGGCATCGGTATCTCCGAATTATTATTATTACTGCTGATCGTGGTGGTGGTGTTCGGCACCCAACGGTTGCGCAATGTCGGCGCCGATCTGGGCGCCGCGATAAAAGGCTTCAAGAACGCGGTCAAGGATCAGGACGCTCCAACGCCGGTCGCCAAAGACAAAAAGCCGATCGACGGCGAAACGGCGACCAAACAGCAAGAAAAAACCTAGCCGATGTTTGAAATAGGCTTCTCCGAAATTATGATGGTCGCGCTGGTCAGCCTGTTGGTAATAGGCCCCGAGCGGCTTCCGAAGGTCGCCCGGATCGCGGGCTACTGGATCGGCAAAACCCGGCGGATGATTGCCGACGCCAAGGCCGAAATCAGCGCCGAACTGCATGCCGAAGAAATCAGACAGGCATTCCAACAACAGGACGACCTCAAGCAACTGCAAGAATTGATGGATGAAACCCGGAACGCCGCGGATTCACTCAGATCTTCACTCGAGCATTTGCCAGACAGCCCAACCCACGACGAAGACCTGCATGACTCCAAATAATCCGAACGACGCCCAGGAACTACCCTTCCTCAGCCACTTGATCGAACTGCGCGACCGCCTGTTGCGCGCGGTCATCTGCGTGCTGCTGGTCTTCCTGGCGCTGTCTTTTTACGCGAACGATATTTACGCGATCCTGGCCGGCCCCTTGATGAAGCACATGCCCGCAAACAGCAGCATGATCGCGATCGAAGTCGCTTCGCCGTTTTTTACCCCATTCAAACTCGCGCTGGTCGTTTCGATCTTCATTTCGATCCCTTATCTTTTGTACCAGTTCTGGGCCTTCGTGGCGCCAGGGCTTTACCAACACGAGCGGCGCTTCATCCTGCCGTTACTGTTTGCCAGCACCCTACTCTTCTTTCTCGGTGTGGCATTCGCGTATTTCGTGGTGTTTCCGCTGATGTTCAAGTTCCTGACCGCCGCCGCCCCCGCCGGCGTGACCGTGATGACCGACATCAGCCATTACCTCGACTTCGTGCTGACCCTGTTCTTCGCGTTCGGCGTTTGTTTCGAGGTGCCGATTTTCACGGTCGTACTGGTCTGGACAGGCCTCGTGACCCCGCAGGCGCTCGCCGAACAACGCCCCTATGTCATCGTCGGCGCCTTCATCGTCGGCATGGTGCTGACCCCGCCCGACGTGATTTCACAGACATTGCTGGCGGTGCCGATGTGGCTGCTGTTCGAAGCCGGCTTGCTGTGCTCGCGTCTGTTTGTGCGCGCGGACGCCGACTCCGGCAAGGAATTGACGCACTCTTAATACGACCCAGTTGTAGGCCGGGCAGCGCTTCTCTGCCCACCGACTTTGCTGCAAGAGGTGGGCGCAAACGATGAAGCTGTTTGCTCACCCGTGACTGGAATACTCAGTTCATCCAAAGGGGTTAGGATCTACACCCTCGACCGAATGGACGTAACGTGGAAACACCTTCGTACCGGGTACATGCTTACCCGCCCAGACGACCATCGCTTCGAGCACCGGTATCAAATCCCTACCCTTTTCAGTCAATTCATATTGATAACGCAGCGGTTTGCGGCAATAAGGCGTTTTCGTCACGATACCGCCTAGCTCCAGCCTTTTCAGACGCTCCGCCAGAATGTTGGTCGGAATCGCCTCGGCGGATTCGCTGAACTCGCCGAAACGCGATTTGCCCAGCACCAGATCGCGTACCACCAACAATGTCCATTTATCGCCAAACACGTCCAGTACATTCGCGACAGGGCAGCGGGAACGTTCAAATTGCGCTTGATTTAAGTCATTCATTTTTCAATCCGGTTACTTCTCGATAGTCACTTGCATTTTACAAGTTATAGGTCTAGCATAGTGACTTGCAATTTAAAACTAACTATATCATAGACACATAACGAAGAAAAAAATGATCACACTCTATCAATTCGCCCGCACCTGGGGGCTGCCGAACCTGAGCCAGTTCTGCGTCAAACTCGAAACCTACTTGCGCATGCACAATATTCCCTACCAGATCGTCGAAACTTTGCCGCTGAAGGCGCCTAGGGGCAAGCTGCCGTTTATCGATGACGAGGGCCAGAGAGTCGCCGATTCCCGTCTGACTTTGCATCATTTACAGTCGAAATACGGCCATGGCGAGGACGCGCACCTCTCACCCGAACAACAGGCGACCGCCAAATCATTTCAGCGACTGCTGGAGGAACATCTGTATTGGGTCACCATGGTGACGCGCTGGGATTATGGCGAAAGCAACTGGCAAGCCAACAAACAGGCGATTTTCGGCGTGCTGTCGCCGATAGCCCGCGATGTGGCCGCAGCGATTTATCGGAAAAGAATCAAGAAGCAGATTTTAGGGCACGGCATCGGCCACCTGAGCGATCAGGAAAAATTCGCGCTCGGCAACGAGGATATCGACAGCCTGGCGGATTTCCTTGGCGACAAACCCTATTTCATGGGCGCTCAACCGACCAGCCTGGACGCCAGCGCCTATGGCATTCTGGTCAATATCGTCGGCAGTCCGATCGAGTCGCCGCTGAAAGACCATGCAAGGAGCAGGCAAAACCTGTATGACTACTGCCGCCGCATGCAGGCCGAGTTTTTCCCGGAACTGCCCTGGCCCGCCGATTGAGAACGGTCGGCGGACGGCTCAACGCATCAGCCAGTCAACCCCTATACCCAGCCAGGTCAAGCCAAGCAGCAGCCAGGGCAACCAATGCTGCCGATAAACGATTATCGCTTCGCTTGGCGACGCCTCCTCCTGCACCGATGGTTCGGTGTGCCGCGAAGCCTTCTTCAGCCTTTTGCTCAACTCCCTAGCTTTTTCTTTTTGCTGTTTTTTATACTGATCGATACCTTTTTGAATGCCTTGGGCAATCAGTTTGGTCTGTTCTTTCGTCTGCGCCGGACGCTGCGTGGCTTTCGCGATCTTGAGCGCTTCTTCCTGAGTTTGCGGCGACGGTTTCTGATAAGTCTGTTTATTATTGGCCATAAGGTTACCGAGAGTGTGATTTGACGCGATCAATGCTTTGCTTGCGTATCGGAATGGGCTTCACAAGGGTGATCATACTGTAAAAAATCAATGCCTGGACAAAGCTCACTCAACACAGGTCCGAGTCACCACAAACAGCCTGGGTGCGGTATCATCGTTCGGTTTGGCGTGGATCAGCTCGACCTTGAAGCATTGGGGGTCAATCGCTTCGCACCAGCGCCTGACCCGTTCGGTCTCGGGTGCACCGCTCGTATGCCCCGGATAAGCCACGATCGTGATGATGCCGCCGGGACTCAGCAACCGACTCGCCGCCGCCAGCGCGGCCAGCGTCGATTCGGTCCGGGTCGTCACGGCTTTATCGCCGCCGGGCAGGTAGCCGAGATTGAACATGATCGCGCCGATCGATCCGTGATCCTCTTGGGGTATCCATTCGGCCATCCGCGCATGGCTGTCAGCGAATAAGGTCAGACAGGCGCGCAATTCAGGGTCGTTGATTTTGGTTTCGGCGGACTCCAGCGCGGAACGCTGAATGTCGAAGCCGTAAACCCTGCCGCCCGGCGCAACTTGCCACAACAGAAACAACGTATCATAACCATTGCCGACCGTCGCATCGATCGCTATCGCGCCCGGACGCAGGTACGCGCCGATCCGTTCATGGGCTTTGGCAACCAGGGAAATGCGTTCTTTCATAACGTTTAATATCGCAGGATAGGGGTAAAGTATCGCCTTTCAGGAGATAATCGGCAAAGCGGCGGCAATACCAGGGGATCATCAAGCTGCCTTTCGCGCCGAAGCCGTTGAAGATATTCAGTTGCGCCAGTTGCGGGTGCTTACCGATCAAGGGCTGCCTATCCTCCGTACAAGGGCGGACGCCCGCCGCGTGCGCGATCAATCGTGCGTCCTTCAGACCCGGGAACAGCCGTTCGCCCGCCGCGATCAGTTCCGTTTTGGCCTGCTCGGTGGTTCGGCTGTCGATACGGTCGCGGTCGAAGGTAGCGCCCAGACGAACCCGGCCGCTGCCGACCGGCAAAAGCCAACGGCCATCATTGAATAACCGGTCGGGTATCGGCAAGGCGTGCTCCAAGGTCAAAATCTCGCCCTTCGCCGGTCGCATCGGCAACCACGCAAACCAGGGATTGTCGCTCGCTCGAAAGCCTTCGCAAAAAATGATCCGGCGGGGACAAAACTCCTGCCATTGCAACACCGGATCAAATTGCAGATCACGGTAATCAAACTGTGCTTGCCGGTAAGCCGAACTGGCGCGGAAATAATCCGCCAAACAGACCAGTAACGGCTGCGTCAGCAAATAACCGGTCTGTTTTTGTTCCAGATAGCCCACGAGATCGTCCCGATCCGAAGGCGCGACAATGCCGCCCAAATAGCCCCGATAATCGTCAGCTTCCAACCGTTTCCGGCACTGCATGACTTCCTTCTCGCTACGCAACTGACGCTGCATCGGTTTTTCGATATAAAAGGGGCGCGTGAAAACTTTCGCCAAATCCGCGTAATACGCCCTGGCAGCCGGCAATAAATGATCGATTTCGGCGGTTTTAACGAAGCGCTGACCGGTTACCGGATTGATCAAACCAGCCGCGACCTGCGAAGCACTGATTTTACCATCATCGGCAACGATAACCCGACAGCCGCGCCGAATCAGTTCCCATGCCAATAGGCCGCCGGCCAAACCGAAGCCGACAATCAAGAAATCCACTGGTTTCGTTTCCGCCAAGACGTTATCCGATACTGTAAAACCGGTCACATTATACCGTCGTTCCGGCTTCATCCGCCTAGTGCAATCGTCGTCTATGTTTTGTACAAGTTATGGTATAATGAAATCATTGACCGGGCCGTTGTATCATTGTCTTTCAATGACTTACAACGTATTAATGATCAAATCCATACAGGACCGCCTGATCGGCCCAGGTTGCTTTTCCCAATGACGGGCTTTCTTCGCTTACAAACAGGCCGATATGACAGATATTAAGGATAATTCAGGGCAATATTTGATCAGCACCGTCTCGAAACGATCCGGAGTCAAAACCGAATTGGTCCGGGCGTGGGAACGCCGTTATCAGGCGGTCGTACCAACGCGAACCGCTGGCGGCCACCGCGTTTATACCGACCAGGACATTGCGCGTCTGACCCTGCTGAATCAGGCAACCCGTTATGGCCACAGCATCAGCCGTATTGCGCGCTATTCACTGGATGAATTGAGAAAACTATTGCAAGGCGAAAAAGCCGCCGCGCCGGCAAAGCCCCTTCAACCTCTGAACGGCAACGGCAGCAAATCGCTGGCGGAAGCCTATATCCACAAATGTTATGCGGAAGTCACCGCATTCGACGCCAGAACGCTGGAATCGCTTTTCGAGAATGCGATCGTCGAACTCGGCATCCAAAACTTTATTGAAGATTTGCTCGATCCTTTGCTGACCCTGATCGGAGAACGTTGGAAAACCGGCGAACTTCGGCCAGTGCATGAACATATGGCGTCGTCGATCATTAGATCCTTGACCTATATTTTGCGCAACAATTCGCCCTGCTCTCCTGCCGCGCCCAGAATGGTCGTCACGACGCCATTGGGACAATTACACGAACTGGGCGCGCTGCTGGCTGCGATAATCGCCGAATTAAAAGGTTGGCAAGTCACCTATTTGGGCGCAAATCTGCCGGCCGAAGAAATTGCAGCCGCGGTCAAATTTACCGATGCGGCGGCAGTCACGATCAGCATCAGCTTCAGCTCCGATGATCATGTAGTGCAAAAAGAATTGAGAAGGCTGCGCAAACTGCTCGGCTACGAGGTTGCATTGATTGTCGGAGGACGCGCCGCCTCCTATTATGAAACGGTGCTAAATGAAGTCGGCGTGGTCAAAATAGAAAATCTTGCGCATTTTCGACGCTATCTTGACGACCTGGCGAATCAGAAAGACAAAATTCCTACGCAAGAAACGACCCTTTAATCCCGTTCCCGCGCCATGCGCAGGAACGAGGCAAAATTAAAAATTCGGGACAAAAAAAAGGGGGCGATCATCACCCCCATAATGAGCGCACCTCAAACCTGTCCGACCGGCTTATTGATATTGACGGTCTTATCATCGCCTTTATCGGGTTTTTGCATGTTGGTTCGTCCGGCTGAATCGTTATCGTCCATCGGCGGACGCGGATCGCGACCGGCCATCAAATCGTCGATCTGATTCTTGTCGATCGTTTCCCATTTCATCAAGGCATCGGCCATTTTGTGCAGAATCTC
>NZ_JAXUHN010000060.1:0-57756 GCF_035916875.1 Methylomicrobium sp. Wu6 | reverse complement strand
TTCGGGAGAAGGCTGGGATGAGGGGATCAAAATAAAGTATTTTTCCTTATTTTTGATCCTCCTCACCCCAACCCTCTCCAGCAGGAGAGGGAGCTTTCTTCTTAACTTAACGGCATTGGACCCTGCCATGGATAAAACTTAAATCATTGAGGAGAAAAATCATGTTAAATCCAAAATCCATTCGTTTGAGCACAGGCGTCTTCTGTATTGTGCTTTCTGGTTTGGCGCAAGCGCAGATTACCTATGAACAGGCCCAGGCCGAGTGTCAGGGTATCGCCCAACAGCAAGCAAGCGCATCAGGGACCACCCAGCAGCCACCGGCAGGAGGTCGGGCCAGGGGGGCGGCAGCCGGCGCTCTGGCGGGTGCAGCCAAGGCAAAAAGCAAAACCAACCAGTATGGCAATGTATCCGATCAGGTCTCCGAGGAATATACCCGCAACCAGATGCAGGAAGCCGCCAAGATGGGGGCCGCTGCCGGGGCAGCCAAACAACGCCAGCAACGGCGGCAAGACCAGCAGCAACAAAGTGCGTCAAGCGATGCCTATAATCAGGCATTTAATGCTTGCATGGCATCAAAGGGCTTCGCCCAGTAATCGTTCCTAACGATCATGAAAAGATTATTTCATCCGATCCGATGAAATGAGAGTTACAGAGCATGCCTAATCGGCAGACAGGATGAAGCAAATACCTTCCTGCAGGTGTGTACTCTCCTTCGTTGAGGAAAGAAAATTATGGGAATTGCTTGTTTTGACTATATCCCATCATTGTTGATTTTTTTCTCAAGGTTTAGCGTATTCGGTTCGAGTATCGCCTGTTTAGGATGACGATTCTTGCCTGCTATAAATAATATCCGGACAACACAAGATGACTGCGCAGCGCCTCGTAAAGCAATTTTGCACCGCCCGCGACACAGCCTACCGGCTCTCGGAACTGGAGCCGACGGAATTCGTGCCTGCCTCTGAACCCCTGGGATCCGCAGTATCCATCGATCCCGCAGTTAAGTTTCAGGAATTCATCGGGTTCGGCGGAGCTTTCACCGAGGCGGCTGCCGTGACGCTGGGCAAAATGCCTTGGCACCTGCGCCAAGAAATATTGGAGGCCTATTTTTTGTCAGACCGGGGCAATTCCTACACCCTATGTAGAACCCCTATCAACAGCTGCGATTTTTCTCTCGGAAATTACGCCTATGCCGAGGTGAAAGGCGATCTCGAGCTAAACTATTTCAACATCGACCGCGACAGGCAATCCTTGATTCCGATGATTCTCGATGCGATTAAAATAACCAAGGGAAAGCTGAAACTGTTCGCTTCGCCCTGGAGTCCGCCAGCCTGGATGAAGACCAACGGACAGATGAACGGCGGCGGCAAGCTGAGACCGGAGTACCGCCAAGCCTGGGCTAATTATTATGTCCGCTACATCGGGGAATACGGCCGGGAGGGCATACCGATCTGGGGCCTGACCGTGCAGAATGAGCCGGAAGCCTCGCAGATATGGGATTCCTGCCTGTATACAGGCGAAGAGGAACGCGATTTCGTCAGGGACTATCTTGGCCCAACCCTGAATGACGCCGGTCTTGGACATGTTAAGTTGATCATCTGGGATCATAACCGCGACCGGATGTATGAACGGGCCAAGATAGTCCTGGACGATCCGGAGGCTGCCCGCTATGTCTGGGGTGTGGGTTTCCATTGGTATTGCGGGGATCATTTCGATAATGTTCAGATGACCCATGATGCCTATCCCGACAAACACCTGATCTTCACCGAAGGCTGCCAGGAAGGTGGGCCCCATCTCGGTTCATGGGATACGGGCGAGCGTTATGCGCGTTCCATCATAAACGACCTCAACCGCTGGACGGTGGCATGGGTGGACTGGAATCTCGTCCTGGACGAAAGGGGAGGTCCCAACCACGTGAATAATTTCTGCAGCGCTCCCATCATTGCCGACACTCGGGCGAGGAAGGTGCTCTATCAAAGTTCTTATTACTATATTGGCCATTTCTCCCGTTTCATCCGTCCGGGCGCGCGCAGGCTGGCTTGTACGAAAACCCTCGACGCGCTCGAGACGACCGCGTTTCTGAACCGTGACGGAATTATTGTCGTGGTCGTTTTAAACCGATCCGAACAACTCTTCGAGTTTTTCCTCAATATTCGGGGTTTTGAGGCGAAGACTTCGATTCACGCTCATGCAATCAAAACTTATGTGTTCGAGGAGGTGTCATGAACGCGCAGCAAAACTTATTCTATCTCCCTATATCAATGGCAGTAAGGAAAATGAGGAACTGGATTTATGCGACGCTATCCTGAAAATTCGGGAAGAGGGTAGCTGGAATTGGAAGAATTTTTAGCTCCATATTGAGTGTGAATGCCGATGAAGCAGCCCTACAATTTCCGAGACAAAAATAATTGCTTTGTTATTGAGCAATACAACGATCGTATTCCCTTTGCCAGTTTTTTGCCGGGCATCGCCGGAACTCTGGGTCGCCCAGCGTGGGCTTTTTATGTCAACCGTGGCCAGGCCGTGGCCAGTTTTGGGGTGCGTAACAAAGACGGCGCTTTTTTGGAGTTTTATCCCGCCGACAAGGCGTATCAACTGACGCCATCCCGAGGCTTCCGCACTTTCCTGAAGATTGCTGCTGGCGATCGAACCCTCACACACGAGCCCTTCCAGCGTGGAGCGGGACCTGATGCCATTCAACGCCTTTACGTGACGCCCCATGAAATCGGCGTGGAAGAAATCAACCCCCATTTCGGATTCAGCATTCGAGCCGATATGTTCACCCTCCCCGAAGCGTCCGTGGCCGGTTTGGTGAGGCGGGTCACAATTGTGAATACCTCCGAACAGGCCAGAAGAATCGACATCGTCGATGGTTTGCCGCAAGTGCTGCCCTACGGCCTCAATCAATGGGGCGTGAAATTCATGAGCCGAACATCGGAAGCCTTCATGCGGGTCGAAGGCGTGCAGGAAAATCTGCCTTTTTATCGACTGAAAGTATGGCCGTCGGACACCCCGCAGGTGCAACCGGTCATCCCGGGCAATTTTTACGTCGGTTTCTTGAACGGCGAGCGTAACCGGGTGTTGGTGGACGCGGAGAAGATTTTCGGCTTGGCGGGAGACTTTTCCAAGCCGGAACGATTTTTTTCCGATGATCGTTTTGACTTCGATAATCAGGTAGTGGCCAATCAAATGCCCTCGGCTTTCCAGGCAATGACTCTCGAACTCCAGCCGGGAGAGAGCCAGGTATATTACGGCCTTTATGGACATGCTCCTTCGTTGCCGGAGCTTGAGCAATTCTTGATTGGGGCAAGCCAGCAGGACTATTTTGAGACGAAACGGGAGATTAATCGCCGCCTGGTGGAGGGAATCGGTAATCGGGCCTTTACCGCGACCGCACATCCCCTCTTCGATGCCCATGTCCGCCAGTGTTATCTGGATAACGGTTTGCGCGGCGGGTTTCCGATGCAGGTGCCGGGAGGTACGCGATTGTATTTGTTCGGCCGCAAGCATGGCGATCTGGAAAGGGATTACAACGATTTTCTGCTGCAGGATACGTTTTTTTCCGAAGGCAACGGCGATTTTCGGGATGTGCTGCAAAACCGCCGGATGGATCTGTTCTTCGATCCTGCTCTTAATACCAAAAACATCCGCTATTTCTTCAATTTGATTCAGCCGGACGGCTTCAATCCCTGTTCCTTACGGAACTCACGTTTTGCCGTGGAGACGCCGCAAACCTTTGCGTCTTATTTTGCCCAGATTCCCCAATTAGAATCGGTATTGTCTCGGGAGTTTAAATACGCGGAACTCTGGCAGGTGCTGCTTGAGTCGATTACGGAGAGTCCGGAGCCCATTGTGCGGGAAATTTTGGCGCGTGCACAGGAGGTGGAGGATGCCGAGTTTGACCGGGGCTATTGGTCAGACCACTGGACCTATTTGGTGGATTTGCTGATTGGCTACAAGGCCATTTATCCGGATCGGCTGGCCGGTTTGTTCCTGGAAAAGACTTACACCTTCTTCGACCCGACTCATTTTGTTCTCCCCCGGTCCAAAAAATACGTCGTAACGCCCCAAGGGGTACGTCAATTCGCGGCAGTGCAGGCGCGCCCCGACAAAATAGCCTTGATCAAGTCCCGCAGCCGGCGCCGCTATCAGGTTCGCACCCGGGGCGGCCAGGGCGAGATCGTTTTCACCACGCTGCTTGGAAAAATTCTCACCCTAGTGGTCAACAAACTGTCCTCCCTGGATCCCTTCGGGGTAGGCATAGAAATGGAGGCGGACCGCCCCGGCTGGTGTGATGCCTTGAACGGTCTCCCCGGGCTTTTCGGGTCGTCGGTGAATGAAACGATCGAACTCAAGCGCCTGGTGGACTTTACCGCTACAGCCCTAGCCGATGTCGATGGAGAATTTTCTCTACCGGTGGAGTTGGCAGATTTTATGTCCGGCCTGCAATCGCTTTTACATCAGCCAAAGCGCACGGCTGAGATATTCTGGCGGAAGTGCGGAACCTTGAAGGAAGCCTATCGGGAAAAAGTGTTCATGGGCTTTGAGGGTAGCGAACACACCTTTTCGATGACTGCGGCGCAGAACTTTTTGAGGACGGTTTCGAGCTATCTGGACGCAGCCGTCAGCGAAGCGCGCAGGCCGGAAGGAATCATCAGCTATTTCGCCTATGAAGCCGATCAGTACCAGGAAAACGAGGAGGGCAGAGCGGAGGTGACACACTTTCGTCAAAAGCCGTTGCCGCTGTTCCTGGAGGGTTTCGTTCATGCTTTACGGATCGCGAAACCGCAGGAGGCGGGATCGTTATATGATGCGGCACACAATTCGGAATTGTTTGATAAAAAGCTGGGCATGTACCGATTGAACGAACGGCTCGGGGAAAATGCCATGGAACTGGGCCGGATCGGCGTTTTCAACTATGGCTGGCTGGAGAACGGCTCAATCTTTCTGCACATGCATTACAAGTTTGTATTGGAAATGGTCAAGGCCGGGTTAGTCGAGGAGTTCTACGAACAGATAGAAAAGTTACTGGTGGCGTTTCGCGACCCCATGGAATATGGACGCAGCCCGATAGAAAATTCCAGCTTTCTGGTCAGCAGCGGCTTCGCTATCGATCCTCGGCAACACGGGCGGGGCTGTGTAGCCCGTCTCTCGGGCTCCACGGTAGAGCTTTTAAACCTGTGGACTCATCTTTTCCTCGGGCCTGCCCCATTTGTGTATGCGCAGGAAAGGCTGTTGTTTGTTCCAGCGCCGGTCTTGTCGAAATCTTTTTTTTCAACGAACGAACAATGCGCCAATCCCTTCGGTGTTGAAGAAACATTGCCTGACAATAGCGTGGCCTGTGCTTTGTTCGGAGCAACCCTGCTGGTCTACATCAACCCCACGCGGCAGGATACCTTCGGTCACGCTGCGGTCATGCCCCGCCGCTACCGGTTGCATGGTAGGGATGGCATCGTGCGAACGGTGGAGGGCCGGCATTTGGATGGACAAGACGCTGAAGCGTTGCGCCTTGGCCACTTCCGACGCCTTGATGTGCTGCTGGATGGATGAGGTTTCAAGAGATTTTTACACTGCCGGCCAGACATAGGTGCCTATTGCTCCTGCCGGCAGGATGGCAGTGGCTTTTTTTCCCTGGAATTGGATGTTGAAAGACCGGGATTCGGCGCCGTCATTGAGCGCGATCAAAACGATATGGCCTGCTGGCGTCAGGAAAGCCACATTGGGCAAGGACGCTTGTGCATCGGAATGAATTCTCGAAGAGCCGGGGCGAACGAATTTCGAGGCATGGCCGATCACATAGTAGGCGACGTTGCGGCCAATTTCTTCGCCGATGGTCAACGCACCGACACAGCGGGCCTCTCCGCCCGGTGTATGGGGACAACAGAAAGGGTCGGAAGCCAGGTTCCATTCCAGCACGATCCGGCTCCAGTTGCGTATGGAACCGATCAGGACATGTCTTATGTGCCAGAGCAGATCCCCCGCGAACTGCCCGTCCGCTCCCACCCATTGTTCGGTGAAATACAGTTTCATTTCCGGGTAAGCCTGATGCACGTCGGCTAGGGCCGAAATATCTCCTCCATACAGATGCCAGGCCGACCCGCTCAGATAGCGACGCGCTTCCGCATCGGCGAAAACTGCCAAGGGGTACTCTTTTACATCGCAATTGTGGTCCCAGCAAAACAGTTCCACGCCGGGCAGACCCACATTCCGCAAAGCCGGTCCCAGATGGTTCTTAATGAACTCGACCTGCTCGCATGCCTCCATGACCATGCTGGGCTCGTTTTTATCATTCAAGGGCTCGTTCTGCGGAGTGATGGCATGGATGGTGATGCCTCTCTCCCGCATTGCTTTCAGGTATTTGACTAGGTAAGCGGCGTAAACACCATAGCAATCCGGTCTGAGTTTGCCGCCGATGAAACTCTGGTTGGTCTTCATCCACGGCGGCGCCGACCACGGAGTGGCGATGATCCTGACTGTAGAGTTGACGGCCAGAATTTCCCGCAACAGTGGAATCACTTCAATGTCTCCGGCTTCAATGTCGAAATGCACAAGCTCGAAATCCGCGTGTCCGTCCGGCCTGTCGTCATAGGAAAAGCTTCTCTCGCTCAAGTCCGAGGCGCCGATGCTCAGGCGCAGAAAGCTGATGCCGATGCCGTTTCCATCGGGCAAGAACAATTCTCTCAACAACGCGCTCCGGTCAGCGGCAGGCAAGCGACTGATCAGCATCGCGCTGCCTCCGGTCAAGGAGAAACCGAATCCTTCCATGACCTGATACTTCTGCTCGGCATCCACAGTTATCACGGGGAAATCGTTGATGTCGGCGGCGGCAAAGCAAAGATCCACTGGCTGCCTTTGAAACAGGGTGTTTTGGTCGGCTGTAGTAAGCCAAACTGCAAGGGACGAAGGATCTTCAGCTAGAAGAAACATGGGATCAGAGGAATGGGTTTGTTCCGTCATCATATTCATATTGGACCAAGGTCCAATTTTTATTTTGTTGAATGTCGAGTAACTTGTTTTTAAAAACGCGGCCGGATAACTTTGCTTAATTAGCGTTGATAACGGATATATATATCTAATTTTATTCTAACATTGAATTCGCTGATGTTTCTTTAGCTACATAATTTTAAAGCACTATTTGTTAAATTCGATGAAGGATGTCATTTAGCCAAAATTCTGGGCGATTTAGATAAGGCTGGTGCATCTTTCCGGCTGAAACTTTATTCTTCGCGAGAGTTTGTCCGTTTGATAGCAAAAATGCCGTCCTGAATGCCGGCTGGCTTGGTAAGGAAAAAGAGCGCGCCATGCAGCTCTAATGGAGCCAGGACAACTACAAGCGCTGCTTTGATAAGTCTTTTAGGTTGCGTTTTAGAAATGGGCTCAATACAAACAGGGCAGCGAAAATACCGTCAGGGCAATAAATTCGACTAACCGACTATTTGGAAATAACACTATGCTGGCAATTGTTGAAGAAATTAAACAAGCAATTTATGGTCACCTGAAACACAGTATAGGAAGGCTTCCTTCGCTGGCTACCAAACATGATTGTTACAAGGCTTTATCGCTGGCTGTACGCGACAGATTGCAACAGCACTGGATTGAAACGGTGCAGGCCTACTCTGAGCAGGATATTAAAGTGGCCTGCTACCTGTCAGCAGAGTTTTTGATGGGCCCCCATCTCGGCAATAATTTATTGAATTTGGGCATTGAGGATGAGGTGCGCCAAGCAGTCGTCGACCTGGGTTTTGAACTGGACGAATTGCTTGCCGAAGAGGAAGAACCCGGTCTCGGCAACGGCGGCTTGGGCCGATTGGCCGCCTGTTACCTGGATTCCCTGGCGACCCTTGAACGACATGCTCTCGGTTATGGGATTCGCTATGAATTCGGAATTTTCGATCAGGAAATTCGCGACGGATGGCAATGCGAGATAACCGATAAATGGTTACGCGGAGGCAACCTGTGGGAAATTGCCAAACCCGATATCACTTATTATGTCAATTTCGGTGGCCATACTGAATATTATCAAGATGCCGATAGTAAGCAGCGTGTGCGATGGATACCTGATCGGGCAGTCAAAGGCATGGCTTATGATACCCCCATCCAGGGTTATCGAGTCAACACCTGCAACACCTTGCGGCTATGGAGCTCCGAGGCCTGCGAAAGTTTCGATTTTCAGGCCTTCAACACCGGTGATTACTATGCGGCGGTGAACGATAAAGTGACCTCCGAAACGCTGACGAAGGTGCTTTATCCGAATGACGAGCCTGATATCGGCAAGAGGCTCCGCCTGGCGCAACAATATTTTTTCGTGTCTTGTTCGCTGCAGGACATGCTGCGTCTTCTTGATGTTTTGGGGGTGCCTACGCAGCGTTTTCCGGAAAAGTTTGCCGTACAGCTTAACGATACCCATCCTTCTATCGGTGTGGCCGAATTGATGCGTCTGTTGGTCGACGAACGCCGGATCGCCTGGGATGAAGCATGGGATATTACCGGGCGCACTTTCGGCTACACCAATCACACATTATTGCCCGAGGCACTGGAAACTTGGCCGTTGCCTTTGTTCCGCGAAATGTTGCCGAGGCATCTCGAGATTATTTACGAAATCAATGCACGTTTTCTTGCCGCGGTTCGCGAGAACCATCTCCAGGATGAAGAGCGAATCAAACGGCTGTCATTAATTGATGAGAATGGCGATAAACACATTCGCATGGCTCATCTCGCCTGCGTTGGAAGTTACTCCATCAACGGGGTGGCGGCATTGCACACGGAGCTCTTGAAACGAAATGTGCTCAGGGATTTTTATGAATTATGGCCGGATCGCTTTAATAATAAAACCAATGGCGTGACGCCTCGGCGTTTTATGGTTTTAGCCAATCCGAAACTGGGGGAGTTGATTACCCGCACAATCGGTGACGGATGGATTACCCATACCGAACAGCTCAGAATGCTCGAGTCCTTCTCGGAGGATGCCGCGTTTCGTAAAGAATGGCGAGCCGTCAAGCAGTCCAACAAGCAGCATCTCTCTAATTATATCCTCAGAAGGACCGGAATCGAACTCGACCCCAGCTGGTTGTTTGATGTTCAGGTCAAGCGTATTCATGAATACAAACGCCAGCATTTGAACATTCTTCATGTCATCACACTGTATAACCGTCTGAAACGTGATCCCAAGCGTGCTATCGCGCCGCGAGCATTCATTTTCGGCGGCAAGGCGGCCCCCGGTTATTTTATGGCCAAGCGTGTCATTAAATTGATCAATGCGGTGGGCTAGGTGGTAAATAATGATCCGGACGTGAATCAATATTTGCGCGTCGCGTTTGTGCCCAACTTTAATGTGCGGAATGGGCAGCTCATTTATCCGGCAGCCGATCTATCCGAGCAGATCTCGATGGCGGGCAAGGAAGCTTCCGGAACCGGCAATATGAAATTCACGTTGAACGGCGCCTTAACCATCGGCACACTGGACGGTGCCAACGTTGAAATACGAGAAGAAGTTGGCGCGGAAAATTTCTTCCTGTTCGGGCTGACCACTGAGGAAACCGTCAGACTTCAGCAGCAAGGCTATCGCCCTTATGCCTACGTCGAAGGCAATCCCGAATTGGCCGAAGCGATTCAGCTGATCGCATCGGGGCATTTCTCGAATGGCGACACCGAGGTATTCCGTCCTTTAATCGATAACCTGTGCCAGTCCGACCCCTTTCTGGTCTTCGCCGATTATGCCGATTACATCGCCTGTCAGGACAAAGTCGCCGAGATCTGGCAAGACCCGGAGAACTGGACCAGGATATCCATTCTGAATACGGCCAGAGCAGGCAAATTTTCTTCGGATCGCGCGATTCGTGAATATTGCGATGAGATTTGGAAAGTCCGTCCGGTAACCGTAACGATGAAAGGTATGAGTTAAACAGGAAGGGCTGTCGATGCCGGCCCCGTAGTTTATCAAAAACCCTAACGACTGGCGTAGCCTACCGGGCGCAATTAAAATCAATTTTATTAAGCTATTTGGATAAAGATTAATGAACCCGCGAGAGCTCTGGCAGCATTACCAAGATTGGCTTTACTTTCACAAGGACTTGGGATTGTATCTCGATATCAGCCGTATGCGGTTTAGCGAGAGTTTGGTGGAGTTTTTACAGCCAAAATTCGCGAAAGCGTTTAAAGACATGGAGGAGGCGCCATAGCGAACCCGGATGAAAATCGCATGGTTGGGCATTACTGGTTGCGTAACCCTGAGATTGCGCCATTGGAATTGAAAAACCAAATCCCGGGTAACATCGATCGTATCGAGGCTTTTGTCAAGAAGGTTCATGACGGCTCGGTTCGTCCGCCGGAAGCGCCTAAGTTCACCGACATCCTTTCGATTGGGATTGGCGGGTCGGCACTCGGTCCGGAATTTGTGGCCGAAGCGCTGTCGGCCGCTTGTCCGCCGCTGGCTATCCACTTTATCGACAATACCGACCCAACAGGGATCGATCGCATCCTCAATAGGTTGCACCACAGGCTTAACAGTACTCTGGTCATCGTCACCAGTAAATCCGGCGGGACGCCCGAAACCCGCAATGGGATGCTGGAAGTGAAGCACGCCTACGAGCAGCAAGGCTTGAATTTTACAGCCCATGCCGTGGTCATCACGATGTTGGGCAGCAAAATGGATGAACTCGAGCGAATTGAAGGATGGCTGGCCGAGTTCCCTATGTTCGACTGGGTAGGGGGGCGAACTTCCGAGATGTCTTCGGTAGGCCTGTTGTCGGCTTCACTGCTGGGGATTGATGTCCGCGCGCTGTTAGCAGGCGCTAAGGAAATGGATAGCGCCACTCGCGTCCACGAACTCAAGCGCAACCCGGCCGCTTTGCTGGCCTTTGCCTGGTATGCTGCAGGTAACGGCAAGGGTGAAAAAGACATGGTGGTCTTACCCTATAAAGACTCTCTGCTGCTGTTTTCACGCTATCTGCAACAACTGGTGATGGAGTCGCTGGGCAAGGAAAAAGATCTGGACGGCAATACGGTCCATCAAGGCCTTGCGGTTTACGGTAACAAGGGCTCCACGGACCAGCACGCTTTTGTTCAGCAACTTCGGGAAGGTGTGGCGAATTTTTTTGTAACTTTCATCGAAGTGCTGGAGGACCGGGCGGGACCCTCCATTGAGGTGGAAGCCGAGGTCACCAGCGGCGACTTTCTTTCCGGATTTTTACAGGGTACGCGGCAAGCGCTTTTCGAGAATTTAAGGGACTCGATAACGGTGACGATTAGCCGGGTAGATGCTCGATCGGTCGGCGCCCTGATCGCCCTTTACGAGCGCGCCGTTGGATTTTATGCCTCTCTGATCAACATTAATGCTTATCATCAGCCCGGTGTAGAAGCCGGAAAAAAAGCCGCAGAGAATTTGTTGGGCCTGCAGCGTAAAATTCTCTCCGTTTTGAAAGGCGCGGATCAGCCCCTGACATTGCCAGCCTTGGCGGAAAAAGCGGATGCCGGCGAGCGGATCGAAGACGTTTACAAGATTCTACGCCATTTGGCGGCAAATCGCCGTGGCGTCGATTTGCACGGCGATCTTGCCAAGCCGGGCGGGCTGACGATCAGTTTTAATGGGCCGGCAAGCGTTTGAAACTTCTTCGAATATCCAGATTTAGGGTATGAGCTTTAAATCGCTGAGTTTATTATGTCAACCAAGGAGTAATACCCTATGGCACTGAAAATCTATTTGCTTCGTCATGGGGAAACCACGTACAGCCAACGCGGCGCTTATTGTGGAGCTCTCGATGCCGAACTTACCCAGGAAGGCAGACAAATGGCGCAATGTTTCGCCGAAGCCTATCGCTCGATACCTTGGACCGATGTCTATGTCAGCCCGATGAAAAGAGCGATCGCGACAGCACAGCCTTTGTGCGACGCCTTGGGCTTGACGATGCAGATCAGGGATGGACTCCGTGAAATCAGTTACGGCGCCTGGGAAGATCAGGAGCCTGACTATGTCAGTCAACATTATGATCAAGACTTCCTGCGCTGGCAGACCGATCCGGCCTGGAACCCGCCGACCGGCGGTGAAACGGCGATTCAGATCGCCGCCCGCTCCCTTCCCGTCATTACCGAGATCGAGTCTACGTACAAGGCCGGCAATGTGCTGGTGGTCTCGCATAAGGCAACCATACGCATCATTCTCTGTAGCTTGTTGGGCATTGATGTCGGTCGTTACCGGGATCGTATCAACACCCCCGCGGCTTCCGTGTCGATAGTCAAGTTTGTGACGTACGGACCGATGCTGGAGGTTTTAAGCGACCGCAGCTACATGCCAGAACAGTTGCGCAATCGCGCGGGTACGTGATCATTATAGGGAGTAAATTGCCATGACTCGTAGCTATAAAGCGAGCATCGGCTTCTATTTTCCGCCGGGGTCAACGGTCACCGATGCCGGGGTGAATTTTTCAATTTTCAGCCGTCATGCGAGTGGCGCCGAGTCGCTCCTTTATGAAGCGGCCGGGAGTCCGGAGCCGTTTCAGATCATCCGTCTGGGCCCCAAAGTGAACCGATCGTTTTTTTCTGGCATGTGTTTGTCGAAGGGCTTCCGGCCGGAACCCATTATACCTGGCGAACATTTGGCCCCGGCGATACGGCGGCGACAGGACGGCGCTTCAATCCGAAAAAAGAACTCGTCGACCCATGGACCAAGGCGGTGACCGATGTCTTTTGGAATCGGCGCCGCGCCTCCGATCCGAATGACGAAAGCCGCTCGTCGTATCGGGGCGTGGCCGCGAAATCGGATTATCTGTGGACGAACGAGCGTGCCCGTAAACGGGGCCTCGAAGGTGCGATCATCTATGAACTGCATGTCGGCGGCTTTACCCGCCATCCTTCGGCTGGCGTCGGCCATCCCGGCACCTTTGCCGGCTTGATCGATAAAATCCCTTACTTGCAGGAACTCGGAATTACGCATGTCGAACTGATGCCGGTGATGGCGTTCGACGAACAATTCGTGCCGGATAACGTGGCGGCAAAAGGGTTACACAATTATTGGGGATACAATACGCATAGCTTTTTCAGTCCACACCCCGGTTATTGCGTAAGCCCCGAACTTGGAACGCATGCGCGCGAGTTCAAGGATCTGGTCAAAGCATTGCATAATGCCGGCATCGGCGTGATTCTCGATGTTGTTTTCAATCATACCGCGGAAGGCGGCGACAAGGGCCCGATGATAAATTTCAAGGGTTTCATGAACGAAATCTTTTACCATCTGGAAGCGCATAATCGGACCTATTATCGCGATTACACCGGCTGCGGCAACAGCGTCAATTGTAATCATCCCTTGGTGACGCAGTTCATCGTGCACTGCCTGGAGTATTGGGTCGAGGAGATGCATGTGGACGGTTTTCGCTTCGATCTGGCCAGCGTTTTCACGCGCGGCGAGGATGGCGCACCCCAAGCCAATCCGTCGCTGCCTTGGCGGATCGAATTTTCGCATGCGCTTAACCGGGTCCCGATGATCGCGGAGGCGTGGGATGCTTCGGGCCTCTATCATGTGGGGTCGTTTCCCGGCTTGCGCTGGGCGGAGTGGAACGGCCGCTATCGCGACGTGATTCGGCGTTTTGTCCGCGGCGACCCGGGACTGGTCGGCGAGGTGGCCTCATGTATCGCCGGCAGCAGCGACCTTTATGCGGACGAGGACCGCTTGCCGCTGCACAGCATCAATTTCATCAGCTGTCATGACGGCTTTACCTTGCACGATCTGGTAAGCTATAACGGCAAGCACAACGACGCAAACGGCGAAAACAATCGCGACGGCTGCGATAACAATATGTCCTGGAATTGCGGCGCGGAAGGTGAAACCGATAATGCGGACGTATTAGCCCTCAGGCGGCGGCAAGCCAAAAACCTAATCAGCATCCTGTTATTGAGCCAGGGGATTCCGATGTTTCTGGCCGGCGATGAGGTGTTGCATACGCAAAAAGGCAATAATAATACTTGGTGTCAGGATAATGAGCTGTCGTGGTTCGACTGGAGCCGCGTCGAAAAAAATCGCGACATGCTGCGGTTCGTAAAGGAACTGATTGCATTAAGACGCCGGCACCCGAACCTGAATCGGGGCGAATTCTTTACCGGAGAGGAGGTGCCAGGTCGTGGTCTTCGTGATATATCCTGGCATGGCTACCGGCTTGACGAGCCCTTATGGTTCGATTATAGCGCGCAATTTTTAGCTTATACATTGGCCGGACTCACCGGCGAAGAGGAAGATGTGCATGTCATTTTAAATATGTCGGAGCGGGTTGTGGAGGTTCCTTTGCCCAAGATACCCGGACGCAAATGGCACCAGGCGCTGGACACCTCGCGCACGGGGCCCGATGACATCATGCCGCGCGACCGGCAGAAGCCTTTTGAAGGTTCGTCTTATCTGATACCTAGGCGCACGGTCGCCGTGTTCGAGGCGCGCGGATGATCAAAGCATGAGCCGCGTGGAAATCCTATGCGATACCCCCAAAGTCCTGGTGATCAACAGCGGCAGCTCTTCGATCAAATACGGACTGTTTGCGATGAAACCGGGTCATCTGCTTGCCAGCGGGCTGCTCGAACGTATCGGTGAAGGCGTCAGCCTGATCCGGCACCGTGAAGAAAATGCGCAAGGCGAGCGAGTCGAGACCCGGCAGGAAATCGAAGCCCCCGACCACCGCGCCGCTTTCAACGTTATCGCCGCGATTTTACACCGTACCTTCGGCTTTGAAGCAGGGGATGGGCCGGATGCGATCGGTCATCGCGTGGTCCATGGCGGCGAGGCCTTTTCGGCATCGGTAGAGATCGATCAGACGGTGATCGATACGATTCGAAAGCTGGTCCCGTTGGCGCCGCTGCATAATCCGGCCAATCTGACCGGTATCGAAGCCTGCCGGGACATTTTTCCGGCGGTGCCGCAGGTCGCCGTTTTCGATACCGCTTTTCATCAGACCATGCCGCCCCACGCTTTTCGTTATGCCATCCCGGAAACCTGGTATAGCCAGCATGGGATACGCCGCTACGGTTTCCACGGCAGTTCTCATCGATATGTCGCGGGCCGGGCGGCCGACTATTTGCAGCGCCCGCTCAAGGAACTTAAATTAATTACTTTGCATCTCGGCAACGGCGCCAGCGCCGCGGCAATTGAGCACGGATGTTGCATCGATACGTCGATGGGCTTCACGCCGTTGGAAGGCCTGGTGATGGGGACGCGGTGCGGCGATTTGGATGCGGCGATACCGCTTTATCTGGAAAATATTCTAGGCCAGAGCGCGAGCAAACTTGATGACGCCCTTAACAGGGATTCCGGATTGAAGGGGCTATGCGGCAGTAACGACTTACGCGAAGTTTTGGCAGGCGAGCAAGCCGGCGACGAACGCGCCCGCCTGGCCTTGGATGTTTACTGTTACCGTATCCGAAAATATATCGGTGCCTACTTTGCCGCGCTGGAAGGTCTGGACGCACTGATTTTTACAGGCGGTGTAGGCGAAAATGCGCATTTAATTCGAAGCAGGGTTTGTAAAGGTCTTGAAAAGCTCGGCATTGCTATCGATTCGGAAGCCAATAACAGGGCACTTGAAGAAATCAGCGAGATAGGGCGCGGCGACCACTCCGTCCGGGTTCTGGCCATACGCACGAACGAAGAGTTACAGATCGCGCGCGAAACGCTTTCCGTCTTAATTGGCTAGTCATCGTATCGCATCGGGTCTTCTACTACGTTTTTTAAAGCATAAATGAAGATTGTCTCCTTGGCTAACTGAGTTGAATTTAGGCTAAATTGGACATCACTTGGAGGTAAAATGAACGATAAGGGCTGTTGCCGTGGGTCCAGCCTGATGAATAATAAGCTTGGCAAGACATTTTCCGGAAATTACGAATCCCCATCCCAGACCGATGCTGACACCCCGGTTATTACCGTCGCACCCAATCACCGTCTGCTGGAAAAACTCAAATCCGATATGCACTAAGTTAGCGCCCGCATCGGACAATGGGGTGTGTTTATGGATGAAGCCCTTCCATCCTCCAATGAAGGCAAAGTGCAACATATAAAAGTCCCGAAAATTGAAAATGAAATGGCCCTCATCGATTTTACCTTCCCCCTTCAACTTCTGGTCATCACGTAGCCTTATTAATCATCACGTAGCCTTATTAAAAGGAACTGGCGCCGACCAGCCTAGACATCTGGCGAAGTCGGTTACTATGGAATAGGAATTGTGCCATTGGAAATAGGGTGCGCATTGCTTACCATATCGCGCGGCGGTCTGTCGAACTCAAGCAAAAGGTCAGTTTGGCGCCGGAGATCATCGATATGTTAAAGCAGAAAATACCGGGAAAGCCAAAGTGGCGGGGGCAGTCCGTTACTGATGAATTATCGAAATTACAAAGAGGAATAAAATGACCGGATATGCGGCGCGAGTTAAGGCTGTTCAAAACATTACCAATCGTGGACCTATGTCTGTCAAACCACCGGGACCGCTGAGCAGTCTATGGGCAAGTGATGTGTTTACCTTGAGCAAGATGAGGGACAGTCTGCCCAAAGAAATCTATCATTCGCTGAAAAAAACCATCGAAACCAGTGCGGCGCTCGATGTTTCTATTGCCGATGTCGTTGCATTGGCGATGAAAGACTGGGCCATGTCCAAAGGCGCTCTCTATTATGCGCATGTATTTTATCCGCTAACCCATGCGACGGCAGAAAAGCACGATGGTTTTATCTCCTTGCAGAGCGATGGCTCCGTAATCTCTGAATTTAGCGGTAAAGTACTGGTGCAGGGCGAACCCGATGGCTCGTCGTTCCCGAATGGCGGTATGCGTTCCACTTTTGAAGCGCGCGGTTATACCGCATGGGATGTCACCAGTCCTGCCTTTATCATAACGACCGACAATGGCGCAACACTTTGTATTCCCACGGTTTTTATTTCCTGGACGGGAAAGGCCCCGGATATGAAAACGCCTTTGCTGCGAGTGAATGCCGCGCTGAACAAGGCCGCTAAAAGAATCTTGTCCATTCTCGGTTATACCGACATAGCTCCGGTTAATTCCAGTTGCGGTGCCGAGCAGGAATATTTTTTGGTCGACGCCAATTTTGTTAATAGCCGCCCGGACTTGTTGCTTACCGGCAGAACCCTGTTTGGCGCAGCGGCGGCCAAAGGCCAGCAATTTGATGACCATTATTTCGGCGCGATACCGGAACGCATTCAGGTCTATATGCAGGATGTAGAGGAGCAGTTATACCGATTGGGCATCCCGGCCAAAACCCGGCATAACGAAGTGGCGCCCGGCCAATTCGAGTTTGCACCTTTTTTTGAATCGGCAAACGTAGCGACAGACCATCAGCAGTTGTTGATGACGGTCTTAAAAAATACCGCCAAAAAACACGGTTTGGTCTGCCTGTTGCATGAAAAACCGTTTAAAGGCATTAATGGATCGGGTAAGCATGTCAATTGGTCGGTGGGTAATAAAACGCAAGGGAATTTGCTGGCTCCCGGTATTACACCGCATTCAAACTCGCAATTTTTACTGTTCTGCGGCGCGGTTATTCGCGGCGTTCACAAGTATGGCCCGCTGTTACGCGCTGTTGTCGCAACGGCAAGCAATGATCACCGCCTGGGCGCCAATGAAGCGCCGCCTGCCATCATGTCGGTTTATCTCGGCACGCAACTCGATAATATCTTCGAGCAAATCAGGAATGGCGAGATAATCGGCTCGGAAGACGCGGGCGTTATGGATCTGGGCATCCAGACCCTGCCTGTTTTTAAAAAAGACGCCGGTGACAGAAACCGTACATCTCCTTTTGCATTTACCGGTAATCGGTTTGAATTCCGGGCTGTCGGTTCCGGACAATCGGTGGCAGGTCCGTTGGTTGCGCTGGATACCCTGCTGGCGGACTCACTCAACTGGATTGCCGATTCGCTGGAAGCTCAGCTAGGGCAGGGCGTTGATCTTAATGCCGTAATACTCAATATTCTAAAAGATATAATCGACAAGCACGGTGCGGTGATATTCAATGGCAACAGCTATTCCGCCGAATGGCATAGAATGGCAGTTGAAGAACGCGGTTTACCCAATCTTAAATCAGCGGCCGATGCGTTACCCGTTTTAAAAGAATCGTATAAGTGAATAGCAACAAGTTCATTGGCATTTCTTGAGCTCTCTAAGTCATTGATTTGCTATTCACAGGTTGCAAACGAACTTCTCGCGAAGCACTTATCGAGGAATTATTTGACAAGCTCGGCGTACTCTCGCCCGATGAACTCGCCAGCCGTTTCGGCATTTTTGCCGAACAATACATACTGTCTATCGATGTGGAGGCAAAATTAGTGGTCACCATGGCAAAAACCGGTATTTATCCTGCTGCGGTCAAATACTTATCCGATCTTTCCTCTGCGATAAACAGCCTTAAAAGCAACGGTGTCGAACTGGATGCCGGCCCTTTAATTCGGATAACGGAGTTGCTGACAGCAATGATGGAAGCCGTCGGTAAGCTTGCCGCATCGCTCACGCAATACGATTTTTCAACTATCGAAGAACATATGCAATTCTGCGCAAAGAACATCCGCCCGCTCATGGATGAAGCCCGTCACTATGCAGATGCGCTTGAAGGCGAAATAGCCAATGAATTGTGGCCCTATCCAACTTATCAGGAAATGTTGTTTATCAAATAGCGCCTGTGCAACGACTGAAGATCGCCTTCAAATAGTAAGGGGCCTGAGCAATAAGGCCGATTTTTGAATCCGAAAGATCAAGTTGACGGTTTTACGGTTTATTTATCTGCGGTGATTCAAAAATAGCCCTACCAATCCAGCCAACATAATTGCAATGTAGAACTGGCCGCTAATCACTTCGAAATAGGCAAGTGTTCGCGCCAACGGTGCAACGGGGGTAATGTCGCCATATCCCAGACCGGCCAAGGTTACAAAACTGTAGTAGAGAAGAGTATCCAAGGGAGCCTTGCCGCCAACTCCTTCCATACCGTTGAACGAGCCCGGCAAAAATTGAAAGGTTAATCCATACAAGATCGCCCAAATAAGCCCCATCAGCAGATAAACGCACATGGCGCCGAAGAGCAAATTGCGGTCGACCTGAGTTCCCCCGAACACATGTTTGGCTGCAATAATTGCGCTGCTAATGGAGAATAAAAGGACCACCGTGGTTAAGCACAATTCCACGGCGATGCCGCCATACAAAATATTGATGGCTGTGAAAGTAACGCCTAATAAAGCAAGTGCTGATCCGAGCTTGAAAAGATAATTTTCCCGAGGTATGCCCCAGATTGCAATCAACATCAAAGCGCTGTATCCAACCGACAACGTAACCCGTCGTATAAAAAAAGCATTCTTTACCAAGGCAGGAAAGGTGCTTAGCAGAGGTATCAGCAAAAAAAGAAATAGCAAGCCGGATATAAGGAAAGCATAATTGCCGGTCTTTGGCCGCCGCGTTAGAGTAGACATGTAAAGCTCGCGCAGGATAATTACGGTTTTATACACAAAGGTTCATTTTATTACAGTACGACATAATGTAATACCTGTCTATAACGGGTACGATTTATCCTACGGCAATCGGCTTAAAGCCTCTGTTGAAACTATTTCTTCCGGGTAGGCTAAATCGCGAATACTATCCTGCTGCCGGTAGCCAACTGACCTAACGCGTCTAGTTCATATGGTAAAATTTGGGTATCAAGCACGGTATGTTGTTTCACATATCTTACGTGTATTGTAAATCCACCCGCAGCGTGATAGTGCTGGCATTATGTTTCAGCCCATCCGAAAAACCGCAACTCCCATTATGAATTATTACTAAAGCATCTCAGAACTATTATGACAATGGAAAAAAAGAGACTACAGGCAGCCCGCGACCGCAATATTCCCTGGAAAAAATGGGGGCCGTATTTGAGCGAACGGCAGTGGGGCACCGTACGGGAAGACTATAGCGATAACGGCGATGCGTGGAATTATTTTACCCACGACCAGGCGCGTTCACGCGCCTATCGCTGGGGCGAAGACGGCCTGGCAGGAATTTCGGACGACCACCAGGTGCTTTGTTTTGCTTTGGGGTTCTGGAATGGCAACGATCCCATCGTCAAGGAGAGGCTGTTCGGGCTGACCAACAGCGAGGGCAATCACGGCGAGGATGTGAAAGAGTATTACTTCTACCTCGACAGTACGCCAACCCACTCCTACATGAAATATCTGTACAAGTACCCTCACGCGGCTTATCCCTATGAAGATTTAATTAAAACCAATCGGCAACGCAGCCGCAACGAGCTGGAATATGAGCTTTTGGATACCGGTATTTTCGACGAAGACCGCTATTTCGATGTTTTTGTCGAATACGCTAAGTCGGATTCCGAGGACATCCTGATCAAAATCAGCATCGCCAATCGCGGCCCCGAAGCGGCGCCGTTGCATGTTTTGCCGACTCTCTGGTTTCGCAATACCTGGTCTTGGGCGGACGGCGGCAGCAAGCCGGTCCTGCAGAAGGTAAACAACGCCGAACGCAGCATCGTGCAGGCCCATCACACCGATCCTCTGTTTCAAGAATTTTTGGCGGACTACTATCTTTACTGTGACGGCACTGTTCCCCTGTTGTTTACCGAGAACGAAACCAACCACCAGCGCCTCTTCGGTTCGCCGAATGCCAGCCCTTATGTCAAAGACGGCATCAATAATTTCCTTATGCATGGGCAGCAGGATGCGGTTAATCCCCTGCAAACCGGTACGAAGGTTTCGCCGCATTATCAGCTGTTGATCGGTGCGGGAGAAACACAAGTTGTCCGCCTGCGCCTGACTCGCAACGTGCCGGCCCAAATCGAAAATCCATTTATCGATTACGATACCGTTTTTACAGCGCGTTTGCAGGAAGCCGATGCTTTTTATGACGAGATAACCCCAGCGGCAATCAAAGCCTCCGACCCGGATCAGGCCAATCTGATGCGCCAGGCCTTGGCCGGGATGCTGTGGTCAAAGCAGTATTTCTACTACGACGTGGACAAGTGGTTGGAAGATCACCATGTGACCCCATGGTCGGGAGAGGAGCAGCGCCATCGGTTTCGCAACGGCGAATGGTTTCACATGTCCTGCGATGACATTATCTCCATGCCCGATAAGTGGGAGTATCCCTGGTTTGCGGCCTGGGACCTGGCTTTCCATATGCTGCCATTGTCGATCGTGGACTCGGACTTTGCCAAAGCTCAGTTGGATTTGATGCTGCACAACGATTTCCTGCACCCGAACGGCCAAATCCCGGCCTACGAGTGGAACTTTGGCGACGTCAATCCGCCTGTGCATGCCTTTGCCACCATGCAAATCTATTTGATGGACAAGGCGCGCAATGACGGCAAAGGCGATATCGACTTTCTCAAATATGCCTTTGCCAAACTGCTGGTCAATTTTACCTGGTGGGTCAACCGCAAGGATCGCAGTGGCAACAACGTCTTTGAGGGAGGCTTTTTGGGCCTGGATAACATCGGTGTGTTTGATCGCAGTGCGCCCCTGCCGACGGGAGGCCACCTGGAGCAGGCGGACGGTACCGCCTGGATGGTCTTTTTCAGCCAGCAGATGCTGCGCATTGCCGTCGAACTGGCGGTGCACGACCCTCTCTACGAAGAGTTCGTCAGCAAGTTCTTCGAGCATACGATGTGGATTGCCGCGGCGATGGATCGGCTGGGCGAACAACAGGATGAAATGTGGGATGAAGAAGACGGGTTCTTCTACGACGTCCTGCGGCTGCCGGACGGCACGGCGATGCGCTTGAAGGTGCGCTCGATGGTCGGACTGCTGCCGCTAGCGGCCGTGGCACTCTTTGAAGAAGCAGACCTCGCGAAAATGCCCAACTTCCGCCAGCGTGCCCAGGCCTTTGGCCGCCGTCACCCCGAATTCACCGTCAACATGCATTTACCCAGTCAACCGGGCGCAACAGGTCGGCGCATGCTGTCGGTGTTCAACGAACAGAAATTGCGCCGCGTCCTCGCCCGCATGCTGGATGAAAGCGAGTTCCTCAGCCCGTATGGCATTCGCTCGCTGTCCCGTTATCACCGGGAGCACCCCTTTGTCTTTCACCATGCGGGCCAGGAATTCCGCGTGGACTACCTGCCGGGAGATTCCAACACCGGCATGTTCGGCGGCAATTCCAACTGGCGCGGTCCGGTTTGGATGCCGGTCAATTTCCTGCTCCTCCGCGGATTGGTTCAGCTGTATTCATACTACGGTGATTCGTTCACGATCGAATGCCCAACCGGTTCGGGCCGGTACATGACGTTGTTTGAAGTGGCCCAGGAATTGAGCGATAGGTTAACCCGTATCTTCCAGCGCGATAGCAACGGTCGCCGTCCGCTCTATGGGGGATCGGAAAAATTCCAAACCGACCCCTACTGGAAAGATTTAGTCCTGTTTTATGAATATTTCCACGGCGACAACGGCGCGGGCATCGGCGCCAGCCATCAGACAGGCTGGACGGGTTGCATCGCTCGCATTATTCAGGTCAGTGGCGACGTCACGAAAGAGATTGCGGCGGGCGCTGATGCCGAGATGGCAGGGATTAAGAAGACGGTAGGCAAGTAAGGGCTAGCCGGAAGCGGAGGTATAAGTGGCTGCCTGCAAAAGCGTTATCTTTAAAATTAAGAAAAAAGGGGCAAACGATGAAACCTTGGCCGAAACATCCGCTGATTTATGAGATCAATACCTGGGTCTGGCTGGAAGAGCTTGGACAACAATCAAGTTGCCCGATAAGCCTCGCATCGTTGCCTGATGCGGAATGGGACCGGATCGCATCGCTTGGATTCGATGCGGTCTGGCTGATGGGGGTTTGGGAACGCAGTCCAGTGGGGATACGGATTTCGATGGCCAACGAAGGGCTGCGGGCGGATTTCCAGCGGGTTTTGCCTGATTTCAAAGAAACGGACAATGTCGGCTCCCCTTACTGCATTCGGCGCTATACCGTTGACGAGCATCTGGGCGGACCTGAAGCATTGGCTATCGCAAGAGCAAAAATGGCGGATCGAGGCATGCGCCTGATCCTCGATTTCGTGCCCAATCACGTCGCACCGGATCATCCGTGGATTACCCAACACCCCGAATACTTTATTCGGGGCGATGCCGAGGATCTGAGCAGAGAGCCCACCGCCTTCATCGAAAGCGGAGGAAACATCTTTGCCTGCGGCAAGGATCCGTACTTTCCTGCCTGGGCCGACGTGATCCAAGTGAATGGCTTTGACAAGGGCTTGCGTTCAGCCGTCGTCGAGACCCTGATCGATATCGCCGGACAGTGCGACGGGGTACGCTGCGACATGGCGATGCTGCTAATCCATTCTGTATTTGAGAAAACCTGGGGGCCCCGCGCAGGGCCCAGACCGGAAGTTGACTATTGGCGCCAGGCGATACCGGCTGTCAAAGAGAAAGCCACGGACTTTCTGTTCATTGCCGAAGCCTATTGGGATCT
This sequence comes from Methylomicrobium sp. Wu6, assembly GCF_035916875.1. Lineage (NCBI taxonomy): Bacteria > Pseudomonadati > Pseudomonadota > Gammaproteobacteria > Methylococcales > Methylococcaceae > Methylomicrobium > Methylomicrobium sp. Wu6. The sequence goes on along the minus strand of NZ_JAXUHN010000060.1, from coordinate 34,347 downwards.
GGAATGGGAGCTACAACAGCAAGGCTTCGATTATTGTTACGACAAACGCCTGTACGATCGCCTGGAACACGATTCGGCGGAAAGCGTGCATCTGCATCTGCGTGCCGACCGCGTATACCAGGATAAACTGGTCCGTTTCATTGAAAATCATGACGAACCCTGGGCGGCAAATATTTTCAATTCCGAAAAGCATCGCGCAGTAGCGGTAACGGCGTTGACATTACCCGGTGCTCGACTCATTCACGAAGGCCAGATGGAAGGGAGGCGCGTTCGACTGCCTGTGTTTTTGGGTCGCCGTCCTGAGGAATCTACCGACACCGATTTGCTTGGGTTTTATCAACAACTTCTCGGTGCGTTGAAGCCCGGAGATTTTATGCGGGGTTTATGGCAGCTATGCGAGCGTGTCGGATGGCCCGACAACGCTAGCCATATCAATCTGGTTGCCTGGTCCTGGACTACAGAAAGTGCGCGCTGTCTAATCGTAGCGAACCTGTCCGAAACAAGAAGCCAGGGCCGGATTAAAATCCCTTGGGCTGGACTCAAGGACCACCTTTGGCGGCTGGAAGATGTGTTCATGTTAACCTTCTTCGAACGGGATGGAACCGAGTTGGAAAACGAAGGTTTATACATCGACCTGCCGGCATGGGGGTTTCATCTCCTTATCGCTTCACAGGGTAATAAATGATTGAATGGTCATTGAGAAAGTTGGCTGGTTTATATCAGAAACTGCTCATTCATAACGCGCTGTGGTTGCAGCAGCGGCGCATCAGCGCCGTTCGCCGCAACCGATTGTTAGCTAAATATTCGTCAACGTTGCAGGTGATGTCATTCATCCGAGAGTTAGTCCTCACTGTATTGAAATCAGCGGGGTTGTTTCCATGTGCCATTGAGAACACTTGCTTGGACCAGTAGATACGCAAGGCCATCCAGAAAGGCCCTTTAAACGCCGATTGACAGCCAAGCGAGATTATGAGGCGGATAAAATGGCGAACGCCGAGTTATCTGTTTGAGGAGTTTCCGTACTTGAAAAAAGCGTTACTGGGGCGGCACTTTTGCACCCAAAGGGCGTAAAGGCGCGTGGATATTTCTGTGCTACCGTCGGACAGATGACGGAAGAGATGATCTAGCCGTATTTGGAGCATCATTTTGAACCCAATCCGAACGATAACTTTAGATGGAACCCGATTAAGACGCGTCGTTTAGCCGATGCGTATCCGGACTTTCAGTCCGTAAATCAAACCCACCGGCTTAAGCCGGTGGTTGTTTAGTGATTGTCTGAAATTTGGGGGGCATTAGAGTGGGCGGCCGATTTGCGTTTGACCCTAGTCGTTGCGGGGCCGCCTTCAAGTCTGTGCCGTTTGCGCGAGTCGAGAAATATGCCGAGTACAGTCATGTGCGATGACTCGCCTACCAAAGAATCGGGTTGCATCAGCCAAACCGGTGGTCCCGTCAGACGAAACCATGCCGCAATGTTCGACTTCGGCAACAGGCCATTTAATCGGACTCCACTTGGAATAGGATTCAACCGGCTTTTTCTCCGCTATTCGCCTCTTCGTTTTCATGATACACCCAAGCCATAAACAGTTGGTAACCCAAGGCTAACAACACCGATCCCAGAAATAAACCGATAATTCCGCCGGTCGCCATGCCGCCTAAAGCGCCCAAGAGAATCACCGGCATGGGGGCATCTACGCCGCGGCCTAACACCAAGGGTTTAAGGATATTGTCCGCCGAACCGGCAACCATGGTATAAACAGCAAACATCACCGCTACCGGGGTAGAATCATTGGTGTAAAACACATAAATGATGGACGGCAGGGAAACCAGAGCGGCAGGGATTTGCATGATGCCTAACAACAAGACCAGCAAGGCCCAAATCCCGGCAGCAGGAATGCCCACCAAGATAAATCCGGCCCCCAGTAAAAGGGCTTGAACGCAGGCAATGCCGATGACCCCCTGCGCCACGGCACGGATGGTCGCCGTCGAAAGCGCCACCAAGGTTTCCCCTTTCTCGTCCCCGGCCATCCGCTTGGCGATGGCCTTGGCTGCCGCATGGCCAGATTCGCCGTAAGCCATCCATATACCGGCAAGCACCAAGGCAACCAAAAACATCAAAATGCTTGTACCCGCGCTTGCGGCGTAGCCCAGAAGCTGTTTGGTGACGATGGCGATTTTGGGTTCGTATTTTGCTACCACAGAGCCAAGGTCCGTGTGCGCGGCCGACCATAATGCATATAACTTCCCCCCCACCACCGGCCATCCGGCGACAGATTCATTGGGGATAGGCACTTGCAATGTACCGTTTTGGACTTGTTTCACCAAGCCAGTCGTCGAATCCGCGAAGGAAAAGACCAATAGCGTGGAGGGGATTAATACGCTCAACAGTATCGCCAGCACCAAGGTTGTTGCGGCCCGGCCATCCCGGCCACCCATCTTGCGGGCGATCATAGCATGAAGGGGATACATGGCCACGGCCAAGATCACCGACCATAATATCAAGCCGATAAACGGTTTGAATATTTGATAGCAACGAACCACCAAAAAGCCGATCAATCCGACACGGATGAATAAGTCGATCATTTTGTGTGAGATAAGCTTTTCTAGCGTCTTATCGGATAACGCATTCAGTTCATTATTCATCTCCGCTTCTCCCCTCTCTTAATCAGAACAACGTGATATGTAGTTTTCATGCTTTACTCCCTTAGTTGAATAGTGGTTCTCGTTCTTGCTTATTTATAGGTCACCGGTCTTTTAATGCGTTAATTCTCGCCTCGTATTCAATCTTTGTATCACGCGGCCGGGATCTTTTTCAAAACGATTTTGTACAGGCCGGTTAAACTGACATCCAGGTCGCCATCGTTACAGATTAAGGATTTAATCTCATGGGTGGTTTTGCAGCGATTGAAGCTTGGCTTGGCCTCGAATGCCTGGACACTGAAAAACGTGTAAGCGCCGATTATGACAACTGCTGATTTATGCATGGCGTCCGATCTTTTTTTCTAAAACGTAATAGATTCAGATAATGAACAATATGCGCTTTTGCTCGGTTATTTGCAAAAAAAGGCAGGTAAGCGGTTTCTGTTTCCGCCCTATATGGCATATGGTATTTTGCAATATCCGCTGCTGTATATTTGTTGCGAACAGCAGGCGTAGTTGATTGTTTTTTGGTTTTTCATCATTGACCTCGGAGCTAGAGATTACTCTCTTAGCCGAGTGTCCGCTAGATCGAGGCAAGATCATTGAACCGCGACCATTATTATCTGTATAATTGCTCTACTCACCCGGACTGGATTAACCCTGTGAGAGATCTTTCGCCAAGGCTACTGAGTTACCTGAATAGGGTGGGAAAAAGCATCTTCATGGCGACAGACAATAATTTCTTTTAGGGAAGTTGTGGGGGATAACAGATGTCTTCTTTACTCGTCGCATTCATCGTTCTTGTCTGCATGCTTGGCGGCTTGCTTCTAGGTTTTCGTTTCCGTAGCCGTTTACCGCTATTCCACCTAAAAGGCGACTCCAAAGATGTGATGATAACGGCGACCGGGATGTTGGCCACGCTGGTCGCTTTGATTATTGGCCTATTGTTGAGTTCGGCTAAAGATTCCTACGACGAGGCCAGTGCGGGCCTTACAGAAATGGGAGCTAAAGCCATTACGCTGGACTATGTCTTGTCCCTTTACGGGGCGGAAACGAAATCGGTCAGGGATAATATACGTATCGGGATCGCTTCCGGAATGGAGCGTATTTGGCATAGTCATAGCTTGCAACAGCTGGATTTGCTGATGTCGGACAAGTCGAATGGGATGGCGAACGTTTACCGCAATATTCACGAACTTTCTCCGCAGAACGATTCACAAAAAAATCTTAAAACCGAAGCGCTAGAGCTGAGTAAGGACCTATTGCAATCAAGATGGATGTTGGTCGAACAAACGCAAGAAAAACTGCCGGCGGCATTTCTTGTTGTTCTGATATTCTGGCTAACCGTACTTTTTGTCCATTTTGGTTTGATGGGCCCTCCAAACCGCACAACAGTATCAGCCTTAACGATCTGCGCCCTGTCGTTATCAAGCGCGATATTTTTTATCCTCGAATTAAATAATCCGCTCGAAGGACCCATTAAGGTGCCAAGCGCTCCTCTTGAGAAAGCCCTGGCAATCATCGGGAAGTAGTACTTCCTAAAGTTACCGAAAAGCAGCGGATTTTTAAATTCAACCTCATTAAATCTTGTTGATAGTCCGATGGCTCAAGAAAATAAAAATAGTGCGGAGCAAACTGCCGAAAACGGTTCGTTATCGGCCGAGGGGCAAACTGAAGGAACTCAGCCTGCTGGCGCAACTGAAAGAATAGCTGAAATCGAGAACGAACTTTCCCATGTTACAGCGGCCTTGCATGAAAAAGCCAAGAAGGTGGGTTCCGATGCCCTGGATTTGGCCAAGCGCCACAGCCGCATCGCCGAGCAGGGAGCGAGTCTGGCCGAAAGCATGGCTGGAGAAAGTTTGGGAGAAATCGTCGGCGCCGCGATAGGCACGATAGTGGGTCCTGAAGGAACAGTGATCGGCGCCGAAGTGGGCGGCATGGCCGGCGAGGTTTTCGGAGGCCGTCAAGGCGGCAAAATTGCAAAAAAACTTCTCCACCAAACCGACAGCGAACCTCCCTTAAAAGAAGACTTGCAAAAAGAAGGCAGCGCAAAGATAAGCGGTAAAGCCATGGAAAAAATAGGCGGTATGATCGGCGATGTTTTATTTGACGATACGGGCGCCGAAATCGGCGAGGCAGTAGGTGAAAAGATAGGTAAATTAGCCGGGACATTCGCTTATAATCATATCGAGAAATCGCATGAGAAGAATAATGAAGAGTCACTTTCCGATAACGGCTCACAAACCAATACCGACCCGCCGCAAGACTAAGGGAGCGGAAGTACCACCTGTATTCTGTAACCCATTAAGTGCTTCGCGAGAAGTTCGTTTGCAACCTGTGAATAGCAAATCAATGACTTAGAGAGCTCAAGAAATGCCAATGAACTTGTTGCTATTCACTTATTAAAGTGTTCATGAATGGGCGCTCATTTGCAATTTGCCGGACCATGCATCACACTTTAATTACTAATCCCGGAAAAATTCCGGCAATAAAATTCACTCTCATAAGCTAACCGCCAGATGCCGGACAAAACTGGCTATTTAGTGACTGTGAAATTTTGGCAAGATCAATTTGGCTATAGCTTTGTTTTACAAACATAAAAAACGAATTACTTTTAGCCCGGCATAACAGTAAACATTGCGTAGAACAGCGCAATATTGCAAACCAGCAAAATCAGGGTAAGGGTAATTTCATGTAATTGCATCATATTTCACCTCCAAGGATGGCGTAACTGTAAACTTTTTAAGTTGTCTATTAGCAAGCCTAAAAAATCTATGAATGCGTTAAACGTTGAAACTTGTAAACAGGTGATTCGCGAGAAGTTTTCTGGCAGCTGATTTCAAAGCCATGCATTGCGAATCAGCCAGATACCAGATGATGCATTAGGAATCCGGAAAGCGTTTTCAACTATTAACGGGTACGGTACATAGCCTAAAAAGCTGTTATTGCATTAATAATTGAGAAAGCATGATTTATGCCAGCTCTTTAAATCCTCGAATTCGGTTATTCTTCCTGTTGCACAAATAATTTGTGCCAAATTCAGCTTAATTCAGGTGCACCAAGCATGGGCGTTTTTGCAATCGACTTACCGTTCTGGTGCAAATACCAAGCCCGATAGAGTATGGAAAAAGCATGGAAAGAATGCGGAGATCAAAATCATGGGCATAATAAACTTTTGATCTTAACGAGCTAACAGGTTTTTTAAAACAATGATGCTGAGTCGTACTGGATTCGAACCAGTGACAACCGCATTAAAAGTACAATTCCGCTATCCCGGAATATTTTTCGCTATCAAATTCTGGATCATGGCCTAAAGTCCAATAGCGAAAACAGTTTGCATATGAATAAAATGGGTGTCCGTCATCTCGAGATCAACCAATTTGTCGTCTGAAAACGTCAACCCCTTCATATCAATACCAACACAGGATAATCCCTTATGCCCAATCCTAATAACAGTTTTTTCAATCCTTTGGCACTTAACTTATTCACAAAACCTGTAGCCGACAAGTCCGGGATCGGAAAAAATTTTTCGACTTTCGTCTCGTACCTCGGCATAGCACTGCTAATTACCGGTTGTGCATCAACCAGCGTAACGACAAGCCCTGAAATTGCGGCGAATGAACAGTTACCGCGACCAGGCCGCATCTTGGTCTATGACTTTGTACCGGCAACTTCCGGACAAGCCGGTTCCGATGCCTCGGAGCAAGCTGAAATTGGTAGAGAAATTGCCAGTGGTTTAGTCAACAGCATACGCGACATGGGGCTTTCGGTTGAGGAGGCTTCGCCGTCTACAAGGATGCAAATCAACGATATTGTGATTAAGGGCTATGTCGTTTCAGTTGACGAGGGGAATGTCGCTAAGCGTGCCGTCATTGGCTTTGGTTCCGGCGCATCGGAGCTGAAGGTGCAGGTTGAAGGCTATCAAGTGACCCCGCGAGGACTAAGAAAAATTGGGGGCGGCACTGGGGACGCGGGTGGCGGCAAAAGTCCCGGCGCTGCTCTAGGAGTCGCCGGCGCAATCGCCACCGCTAATCCTGCCGGGCTTATTATCAGTACAGGCATGAAAGTTTATGGAGAAGCGAGCGGCAGCAGCAAAGTCGAAGGCAGAACCAAGCAAATTGTCGAGGAAATCTCTGATAGACTGAGAACCCGATTTCAGGAGCAGGGTTGGATTCAGTAATCCGTTTAGCCAGTTAATTTACGCAGTATTTGATGCCAAAGGAGAAAACCAATGAAAACCACAGAAAAATTGAATACGCATGTTAATGATCCAGTTCGAACCCGGTCCAATATGAATATTCCTTTTCGGGCAGGATTAGCCGCATTGATGCTGCCTCTAATTTTAAGCGCTTGCGCGACCGAGGCCGAGTTTCTTGCACAAAATGCCCCGGCGGCGCAAAATACCGCACTCACTCGGGGGCGGTTCGAGCTGAATTGCCCTCAGGCCACGGCTACGGTGCTTTCGCAAAAAGTTACCTATATTAATGGAATTGCTGCCGGAGGCTACGAATGGACCGAATACACAATCGGCGTCAGGGGCTGCAACAAGCAAACGGTTTATATGGTGGCCTGTCGCGATCGGGATAATTGCAATGCCTTCTCTCAGACGGGTAATGTTTTTGAAGGTGGAAAATAAGAGTGTAAATTGCCGGTAATGGTGTTAACGAAACTGTGGCGTTCCTTTGCCGGATTCCAGCTATCTCGTTTTACCAGACGAGGTGTGGGGGCTGTCCTCGGAATGGCGTCAACGTCGGCGCTCGCGACGGATATCGATCCCCGCGCTTATTCCAATATTCCGGTGGGTCTCAATTTCCTCATCGCCGGTTACAGTTATACCAAAGGCAATGTAACTTTTGCCCCATCGGTGCCCATCGAAAACGGTAAGATGGAAATTCACAGCAGTGTTTTTGCTTATGTCCGTTCACTGGATTTCTGGGGAAAGTCAGGCAAGGTTGACATCATCATTCCGGAGGCCTGGATGTCGGGGCAAGCAGATTTCTTGGGACAGCCAAAGAGCCGTAAAATCTCCGGTTTTGCCGACCCGGCCTTTCGTTTGTATGTGAATCTTTTCGGCGCTCCGGCTCTGTCGATGAAAGAGTTCGCCAATTACAAGCAGGACACGATTATCGGCGCCAGCCTTGCGGTTTTTGCGCCGGGGGGACAATATGATTCGCAGAAACTCGTCAATATCGGCACCAATCGCTGGTCGGTCAAGCCCGAAATTGGCATTTCCAAGGCGTGGGGGCCATGGACTGCCGAGTTCGCTGCCGGGGTATTCGTATATACCGATAACAACCAGTTTGTGCCTGTTATCGCAAAGAATCTCCAACAGTCTCCGCTCTATAACTTCCAAGGGCATCTGATTTACAGTTTCGGTAAAGGGGTTTGGGGCGCTTTAGACGCCAATTATTACACCGGTGGGCGTACCACCCAGGACGGCAAAGTCGCTGATAATCTTCAACAGAATTGGCGCGTTGGGGGCACGCTTTCATTTGCGCTTAATCAGCAGAATTCCATTAAGCTCTTCGGCAATACTGTTGTTCATGCACGAACCGGCAGCTTTTTCGATACGATCGGAATTGCCTGGCAATATCGTTGGGGAGCAGGGCTTTAGAAAGCTGAAAAGTGACAGGCCAGCTCCAGATTTTTATATTGGTATTCAGCTTCAAAAAACAGCCATCCTGTCACGGACAGGCTGTCAGCCCGCATATTGGCCTAAAGTCCAATAGCGCGGCCTGCTTGCGCGGCAATAGAATGATTGCTTCCCGTCTCAAAGAATAACTGATTCATCTTCCCACAAACAATGAATAAGAAGACCCCAATGCTTCAATCAGTCGAATGTAAAGGGAGAGGGAGCTAGTTTTGCGGGTGGGCTCCGATGTCGCGGCAATTCTGGACTCGGAACTTAAACTTAATGGGAACAATTAAAAAAATCTCATTGCGGTGGTCCATTTGGCCGTTAATTTTATTTTGATACGCCTCAAGAGGAGAGATAACCATGAAAAAATATAATGGGAGCTTAAAACGCTCTATCCTGTGTGCAATCACACCGTTGATCATGGTGGGCTGCGCGCAGGAGCAAGCGGCAGTTCGGCCTCAGCCCTCAGCCGCCGTTGCCCCGGCGACGAAGCCAGTGGCCGCAACGGAGCGCGATGCAAAAAAAATATTGATGACCATGGCCGAATATCTTGCCAAGACTCCGCGATTCAGCGTGAATCTGAGGGGGAGTTACGAAGTGGTCCAGGCGTCGGGCCAGAAGATTGAATTCGGCGAGATCCGGAGGATCATCGTAAGCCGGCCTAACGGGTTGCGGGTCGAAGTGGAACATAGCGACGGCGAGAAACATCTCGTCCTGTACGACGGCAAGCAGATTACGACATTTACCCCGACGCAGAACGTTTATGCTCAGGTGTCGAAACCCGGCGGCATTGACGAGGCGGTCACTTATTTTCTGAAGGACCTGCATATGCGGCTACCGCTTGCCGCGCTCTTGCTCAGCCGATTTCCGGCCGAACTCGATAACCGGACGCAGTCGCTCGACTATGTAGAGACAACTGTTATTGACGGGACGCCGGCCCATCATTTGGCGGGACGTACCGAGACCGTGGATTATCAGGTCTGGATCCCGGCAGGCGCTCAGCCGTTACCGCTCCTTGTGGTATTGACCTACAAGAACGCGGAGGGACAGCCATCGTTCAGAGCAAAATTTTCCGATTGGAACCTCGCGCCCCAAATTCCGGATAACCAGTTTGTATTCACTCCGCCCGAAGGGGCACGGAAGATTGCCTTCCTCGCAGAGTTGCCCGAACTCGCGGTTCAGGGAACGGCAAAACCACTACCAGCAGGAGAAAAGAAATGAAGACCAAACCTTACTTGATCGTTACGACGATTACGGCCACAATCGTTTTACTTCTAGGATCCATGGATGAGTCACTAGCCCGCGGTCGTGGAGGCGGCGGTGGAGGTGGTGGCTTCTCCGGTGGGGGCGGCGGTGGTGGTGGCTTCTCCGGTGGAGGAGGTGGGAGGGGAGGCTTCTCCGGTGGCGGTGCGGGCGAAGGAGGCGGTGGCTATTCCCGCTATGGCGCTGCATCTAGCGGCAGCTTCTCGTCCGGCGCGGGACAATACGGCGCGAGAGGCGCCGGAAGTTCGGCTGCTTCTGCGTCGAGAGCCTCTGGACGGTCGCAAACCGCTCAGACCGCCTCCACGAACCGTGCAACGACCCAGCAAGGCCGGCAATCGGCTGCAACAGCGAATCAGGGTCAACGGCAACAATACTCGAATCAAAACGTCGAGGCGCGCCAAGAAGGAAGCACTGCGCGGACTGAATCCCGTCAAGAAGGATACACGGATAGAACACAAGCCAGGCAGCAAACCGCGCAGCAATACCATCAAGGAGGGTACTACCCCCCACCAGGAGCGTATGCGGAACATTATGATGACAACAACTGGGACGATGGCGAAGTTGCCGCCGTGGCGATCGGTGCAGCCGCGATCGGTGCAATTGGCGGATATACGGCGGGTCAGTCCTCCACAACGACAACAACCACGACAGCCCCATCCACGGTTGTTTATACCGCTCCGCCATCCGGTTCCGGCGGTCTGCCATGCACACCGAATACCGCTGTTGTCAATGGCGTGACCTATTATCAATGCGGCTCAAGCTGGTATACTCAGGCATACGGCAGTACAGGCGTCGTTTATACCCCTGTACCTCCGCCTGCGGGATACTAGACGAAAACCGGTGTCGGCTTGCACTCTTGATACTGACGGCTATCGGGGATTTCCCCGCAGCCGGCAGTGTCGAGGTTAATGCGATTAAATTCAGCCGTTCGTGGTGAGTCCTTCTGCTTTTCTCAGGAGAGCCTTATCGAGCCATAATCGGCTTAAGTTGCAGTGGGCAAGTTTTTAATTAACTTATCGGCGCATCCGCTTTTATCAAGCGACTAAATGTATCCCCAATGTGAGGGAATTGGCGGCCGTAATACAGAGCGAATCCTGTCTGTTCCTGTATGGGGGGCGATAGAGGACAAGAGCAAGTCTATTGAGATAATGTTAAATTATATGCATTTGATCAAACCCTAGGGGAGGGCTAGCGGTCATTTCGACATCGTGGGCATTACCGGCCCATTTTCAACATAATACGAATTTTCAACAAACAGGATAGGAATAATTTATGAAATACAAAATGTTAGTCTTAGCGTCCGCTATTGCAGCCGTCAGCCTGCCAGCGTTGCATAACGCGGCGCAAGCGGAAACACCCCCACCCGTTGCCGCGCCGGCAGAAGCTCTTCCGCCGGAAGTTACCGGGCCAGATAAAGAGCTCGACCTGTTTCGCTCCAGTTTGCGCATGGAAAAATGGAAATTCGTTAGGGAGGCGATGGGTCTTAACGGGGATGAGGAAAAGAAATTTTTGTCTCAGTACAATAAGTATGAAGCCGACTTAAAGAAGTTGAATGACAAGCGTGTGGCAATAATCAAGGATTATGCGGCTAGTTTCGAAAACATGAATGACAAGAAGGCGGACGAACTCGTCAAACGTTCGTTTGAATTTCGCAAGCAGCGGAATGCGCTCCTAGAGAAGTACTATGGCAAAGTAGCAAAAGCGACCTCGAAGGTTATTGGGGCGCGCTTTTTACAAGTCGAGAGTGTTTTGCAAGGAGCGGGTGACGTAGCTATTGGTTCCGACATACCCTTGATGTCGAAATAGCCATAAGGATTGGGTTAATAACAACCTCCCGGAATTAGAATCATGGGATGTCTCAACGATAAGAGGAGTATCGCTCGCGAGACGCACTCGCATGTTGCTTATTCTGTCTCAGTTCATCCTCCTATATATGTTATTTTTCCGGGAAGTTATATTTGACACCTCCTCCTAAGCATCTGAGCCTGACGCGAACACCAGCGAGTTTCAGGGAGCGATCTTAATAAAAAATGAAAGCCGTTATCAAGCGACTCCAGTTCTTCACTGCGACATTAGTGCTGACAGCTTGCAACTCATTCGGCCCGGATAGTCTGCGAGGCACGCACCCCCTTTATAACGATGCGATCGTTGGCAGTATGAACGAACAACTCGTATTGAACATTGTGCGTTTGCACTATCGGGACCCAATGTTTTTTCTGGATGTTGCAAGCGTGACGGCATCAATGAAGCTGGATATGAGCGCCGGCCTGGACCAGTCCGAGGTCGGCCTGAACGGCGGCAGCGACCTCATAAAATACAGTTTAGGAGCCGCCTATTCGACTTCACCGACTATTTCCTACGCGCCTCTACAAGGCGAGGGATTCGTCAAGAGCGTACTCAGCCCCATTCCAATCCAAGCCGTGTTCTCTTTGTCAGGATCGGGCTGGAATGCTCGTCGCGTGTTCGGCCTCTGCGTCGAGCGTATCAATGGGCTGGAGAATGCGCCGAGCGCCTCGGGGCCAACACCTCGCCTAGCGCCGAACCAAAATTGGCAATTCAACCGGCTTTTGGAACTTGTCGAAGAGGTGTCGGGAAAACAGGTCATCAGCCCCCGGGTCGATCCGGAAACCAAAGAAATGCAACTGGAAATCAAGAACTCCGAGGAATTCGCCGACCGGATCCACGAAATCAAAGATCTGCTCGGACTTGATCAAAATCTTGAAATCTATCACATCAATAGCGATTTTATTAAATCACGGTCCGATACGCTGTCTATTCGAACGCGATCGCTCACCAGTATTTTTTTCTATCTGTCGCATCATGTACATACGCCGCAATCCCACAAAACAGCGGGACTCGTGACGGTCACGCGCAATCGGGACGGTTCCGAATTCGATTGGGGGACGACTCCGGCCGGAAGCCTGTTCGAAATCCGCCAAAGCGAAGACCAGCCGGATTTGGCTTTTCTCGCGATACCCTACCGCGGTCATTGGTTCTATCTGGCGGACAATGATCTGGAGTCCAAATCGACCTTCATGCTTTTGATGCAGTTGTTCCGTCTGCAGGCCGGTACCGCGAAATCGCAAGGACCCACGCTGACCATACCTGTACAATGACCTAACGGCATTCTTTCAACTGATTACCTGTGCAATATCATGACCAAGACCCATTCAATATCTTTCATTGCTAAACGGTGTCTGCTCAGGAGTTTTCTTTGGTTATGGGTACTTTCGCTTTGGGTCATGCCCGCAGTCGCTGCCGAGGAGAGCCCGCTTAAACCGATCAATACCTCTAGTCCCAGGACCACGCTGTTGGGTTTCATCGAATTCATGAACAAGGGCTATGGGATGGGGGGCGGGCTCATACAGTCCTATTTGGACTCCTCAAGGCTTTACCTGACGCCGGAGGAGATGGTCACCATGCGAGGCTCCTTTCACTATCAGGAAGCAGCCCAACGCGTACTGGATTTAAGCGAGGTTCCTCCGGCCATGGTTAACGAATCCGCCCGACGGCTCGCGATCCAGTTGAAAGAAGTGCTCGACCGCATCGACTTGCCGCCCGTCAACTCGATTCCAGACGCCGAGGAGATGGCGAAGTCCGAGTTTAAGCGCTGGACTTTGCCGAATTCCGAAATCCGGCTCCGGCGGGTCGAAACGGGGCCTCGGGCAGGAGAATACCTGTTCTCTGCGGAAACGGTGAAACGCCTGCCGGAATTCTATGACAAGGTCAAAGACCTTCCCTATAAGCCGGATGCTTCCATTGGCTGGAACGATTTCTCCTCGTATAGTCCGGTCGGGGTGGCGATTGCATTATATCGAATCGTTCCGTCACGGTGGCTGATCGATGCACCCCGGTATCGGGTTCGGACCACGTTTCTCGGCCAACCCTTGTGGCGTTGGGGCGGGATCGTTGCGGTCCTAGGCAGCGGTTTCGCTGTCGTCTTTTTATGTTTCCGACTTAGCCGCTACGGAGCCCGTCGAATGATATCCGCCCAACAATGGCTGACTTTGCTGCGTCCGATCAGCGTGGTGGCCGTGACGCCGGTGGTGGCATTTATTCTTGCCGAAATTTTACGAGTTTCGGGAATCGTCTACCAGGTATTGATTTTGTCGCTATGGACGCTGTTCTATCTTGCCTTCACCTGGGCGGTCTGGGTGGCGGGTGGCGCGGTTGCCGAGAGCCTGAGCAATATGGAAAAGCTTCAGGTCGGCAGCATCGATAGCCAGTTGATTCGCTTGGTTATGCGACTTTTGACGGTCGTCGTGGCGATTTGTATTCTGGTGGCGGGGGCCGATAGGGTAGGTCTGCCCGCCTACTCGGTGCTGGCCGGCCTTGGAGTCGGCGGTCTGGCGGTCGCTTTGGCGGCGCAACAAACCCTCGCGAATCTGCTCGGATCTCTGATCATCATGTTCGAGAAGCCGTTCGCGGTAGGCGACAGTATCAAATTGAAGGACCTTGAAGGCACTGTGGAGAGTGTGGGCTTTCGCAGCACCCGGATCCGCACCTTGCATAATTCGCTCGTGACCATTCCCAGCAGCCAACTGGTGAACAGCACCGTAGACAACCTAGAGCGGCGTGAATACCGGCAGATCAAGGCTGTTCTTAGTCTGACCTATGATACGACTTCCGGAAAAATCGAGGTATTTGTCGAAGGTATCAGACATCTCCTCGAGGCCTATCCAAGCACCCGCAAGGGTAACATTGAGGTGGTGCTTCACAATCTCGGACAGTATAGCCTCGATGTTCTGTTAAATTTCTTTGTGAAAGTGCCTGATCGAGAAGCCGAGTTGGTCGAGCGACAACGGATTCTCCTGGATATCCTGCGTCTGGCCGAGACGACTGGAGTGCAATTTGCCTTTCCTACACAGACTTTGCATATCGAGAGTTTTCCGGAACAAAAGGCGGCTATAACCGCCCTGTCTGACGCATTTCCGAAAAATAATTGATTAGGCGCGCATCCTTCGATATACGTGTTCGTTCTGTATCCGTCATAGATCAGACGCTCCGCTGCTTGGGAAAGTTTGGCTTTGGCCCGCTTCCAATCAATCAAGGTGCCTGCTTCCGCAAACATTGTCATTCCCAGCCGGAACCGGCTTTTCGTTGAAGTTGGCCCAAAGTCCAATAGCGAAAAGCCTTACCCAAGGAATAGGATAGTCAAGCCACGCCTTGGTCAGGCAAATTCGTCCTCGGACAAACAAGCAATGGGAAAATACAGAATGATTTCAATATACCGCAGGCAATACTGCTGTCATATGACGGCGATAGCGCTCGCTGCCTGCATACCGTTTCTAGCCGCGCATGCGGAGGACAAGAAACCCAATATCGTGATCATCTGGGGCGACGACATTGGCCAGTGCAATGTCAGCGCCTACTCAAAGGGGGTGACGGGTTACCGGACGCCCAACATCGACCGTGTCGCCAACGAAGGCGTCATTTTTACCGACTACTACGCGGAGCAGAGCTGTACGGAAAGCCGGTGCTGATGCGCCTGCCGGAGATCGACTTTATCGATGACAAGGACGGCAAGCCGGAGGGTATTCAAAAATTTATCGGCCGCAAGTCGATTGCCGCATTCGGTAACTCCGACGGCGATCTGCAAATGCTGCAATGGACGGCGGCGAATAAAAAACCTCATTTCGAGTTGCTCGTTCACCATACCGACGAAGAGCGCGAGACCGCATATGATCGTCAATCGTCGATTGGGCGGCTTGACAAAGCGTTAGATGAAGCTCAGCTAAAAGGCTGGACCGTGGTCGATATGAAAAAAGACTGGAAGCGGGTTTTTCCGATCGGGAAACCTTGAAGGGGTGCCATTTCTCATCGTTTAAGTCAGTTCTTCAGCAGTAATAATCCATGAGGGAAACAGCGATCAGAAAATGGATAGAATCGTTTTTCTGCGGAGAAGCTCGAAAACCGGAAGTGTCGGCGAAGCGACAAACAATGAACTGTTTAAAGACTGGAGGAAGAATGAAAGTCCGTTTACTGCTGTGGCTCGGTTTCGTTTGGTTAGTTTTGGGAAACATGACTGTCGCGGGCGAAACAAAGACTGTTGCTTCAGCCCCGGCGGCGGTCGAACTGGACGGAGAGACGCTGTTTCAGGTGCGCGGATTTAAAAACATTCCGGCACAATTTCGGGCCGACAAAATTGCAGAACGCATCAAGCGTTTGGCCGAGGACCCTTACCTGAGTACCGACAGCATCAAGCTGGTCAGCGACGAACTTTCCACGGATGTGATGGCGGGAGACACGATTGTCGTGATGGTGCTGGAATACGATGCCGTTACGGAGGGGGTTTCCCGGCAGGAGCGTGCAGCCCATCTGGCGGATATAATCCGTACCGCCATCGTCAAGTACCGGGAGGCTCACAGTATACGTAGCCTGATACACGGTGTGCTGTTCGCATTGATTGCGACCGCTCTGTTGGCTGCCTTTATTTATGCGCTTTTCTGGCTTTTTCATAGGATTGAGCTTGCACTTGACTCGGGGGTTCACCGCAAGCTAGCGGCCACGCACATCCGTATATTCGAGTTCATCATTGGTGGAGTGCTTGCCGGCGCGGTGAGGTTATTGCGGTTCCTGTTTTTGGTCGCGATCCTCTATGTGTATTTCAGCATTATCCTCAGTTTCTTTCCTTGGACGCGAACTTTCGCTGAACAACTGTTCAGTTACATCGCTTATCCTATCAAGCAAATCGGCAAGGATATCTGGATCGGCCTGCCTAATTTGATTTTCTTGCTCATTCTGATTATCGTCGTCCGCTGGTTGCTAGGCATATTGCGGTTCTTTTTAAAGGCGGTGGAAAAAGGAGATATAGAATTTGCAGGATTCTATGCCGAATGGGCTGCGCCAACCTATAAGATTTGCCGTTTTCTGATCGTTATTTTTGCTATTGCAGTCGCATATCCCTATATCCCCGGCTCCAAATCACGTGCTTTCGAGGGCATTTCAATTTTCCTTGGCGTGCTGTTTTCATTGGGATCGACCTCTCTGATCGCAAATATGGTTGCAGGCGTCGTGCTGACCTATATGCGCGGTTTTCGGGTCGGCGATGTCGTCAGGATCGGCGATACGACGGGCAAGGTTACGGCGGTAGCGCTGCTGGTGACGCGCTTGCGCACAATTAAGAATGTGGAAATAACGATTCCGAATTCGTTGCTGATGACCAGCCAGGTAATCAATTACAGTTTTGCGGCCGGAGAAGGGCGATTGATTCTCCCGGTCAGCATCACCATCGGCTACGATGCGCCTTGGCGGCAAGTGCATGGGCTATTGCTTCTGGCCGCCGAACGGACCGGCCAGGTGCTGTGCGAACCGGCGCCATTCGTGCTGCAAAGTGCGCTGGACGACTTTTACGTCAAGTATGAACTGAATGTTTACGCCGACTCTTCGGACGATATGCCGCGCATTTATTCGGACCTGCATCAGAATATCCAGGATGCCTTCAACGAATACGGCGTGCAGATTATGTCGCCCCATTACGTGGCCGATCCGGATGCGGCGAAAGTCGTTCCACGGGAGCGTTGGAGTCAGCCGCCGGCGTGAAGTCTAGTTTCCGGGAACCTCATCTTCGCCGACTATATGTAATTGGATTGCCAAACAATCGGCAATTCAATTACGCTGTCGTTAATCAGAAATATTCTAAGGAGTCTATATCTTCATGCGCGCGGAGCTTCAGCCTTCCTGTTCCGGTATCCATGGAAGAGTACCGAAAGTCATTCTGCTACTCGCCTTGGCCTTGGGGGTGAGCGGTTGCAACTTGCTCAAAACTACCCTGGAGTTACCTGAAAAAGGTATCCGCTCCCTATTTTCGCTCAACCAGGACGCTGGGCTTGATCCCGTCGAACTGCAATCTCAGCTGCTCCGCTTTGCCGACAATTCTATCGAATCCCTCAATCTCGCCATCGGCAAGTTGCAGCGTGAAGAGGATAAGGCCACCCGAAGGCGCACCCTTCTGAGCCGCCGCATCACCACAACCAATGATATATTGGCCATCGTTACCGGGGCCAATATCAATGCCAACCTCCTCGATATGATCATTCTTGCCAGCTTGAATCGGATGAATGTCGAGGATTATTGGATACCCAAAATCTACGGCGAGTCAGCTAAACCCTATCTGCTCGTCTCTCAAGACGTAGAGAAGCAGATATTACGGATCGCAGCGACGGCGCTAAAAAAAGAACAGATCTCGGAACTGCGCGCGGCCGTCAAAACTTGGCACGAGCAACACCCGAATGTGCGTTCGCCCAGCGATGTCGGAGCGCTTGGCTTCGCGTCCGAAGTGGAGCAGCTCAACCGCAGTTCCCGCCCGGGGATAACCAGCAGTGTATTTAATCTGCTCGCCATCGATCCATTGGCGGGACTCGACCCTGCCACTCGTGAACTGGCCGATACTCGTCTGTTCGCCGAACGCGGCTTGTTCCTGGCCCGGCATATGCCGACCCTGGTCCGCTGGGAAACCGAATTGCTGATCCTTCAGACGGCGGAAATGCCACAAATGGAAAAGCTGCTGGCCAACGCGACCCAATTGTCCGAATCGGCAGAGCGGCTTGGCCAGACGGCGGAGCGGCTGCCCGAATTCATCCGCTCCGAGCGCCAACAGGTCGTCCAAGCTCTGGACACACACCAGCCGGGGCTTACCCGGCTTGCCGCGCAGACCGAGAAAGCGCTAGAGGCAGGCAAACAAATGTCCGATTCGTCCACAGCTGCTCTAAAGTCTTTTCAAGACGTGGTGCGACAACTCCAGGCCAGCCCATCGAACCCGAACGCGGAGCCTTTCCGGATCAACGACTACACCGCCGCCGCAGCGCAAATCAATGCTACCGCGCAAGACATGATGAAATTGCTGCAAGCTTTCGACCAGACTCTGGCTTCCGGTAAGATTGACGGACTGTCAACCCGATTGGGCGCGGTGGTCACGCAAGCCCAGGCCGGCGGCAAGGAATGGGTAGACTATACGTTCAGGAAAACCTTGTTTCTCGGATTGATACTGATTGGATCCGCTTGCGTGATGATACTGGCCACAGCTGTGGCTTTCTGGCGATTGAAAAAGAAATTTGCCTAAGCCAACCCGAAGGTGGTTTCGGGTTAGGTTTCTTGCGAATACTCGCAAAGCGTGAAAACGAGAAATATAACAAAGCAAAATATATTTATAATTCATATAAACCATAAGTGCCCCAAATGAGCCGACGCAAGACGCAAAAAACCGCTAAGACCGTCCCAAAAGCGCCGGTTTTAACTTTGAAAGCGTCGCACGGCGCGCCGACAGGGCAAAAACGGCGAATCGCTTTCATCCTCACTTCCGCTTTAATCGCGGCGGTGATCGGAGGAAGGATTTATTTCATGACGCCTCGCTATGAATCCGCACCTGCGATTATAAATATTGAATCAGCGTCTCCATCAGCGGCTTACGATTACGTCGGCGCGGATGCGTGCATTGGGTGCCATAAGGCCGAGGTCGAGGCATGGACCGCTTCGCACCACGCCCTTGCGATGCAGGAAGCGAATAGCCGAACGGTGCTCGCTGATTTCGAAAACGCAAAGTTCAAGCATTTCGGCGTGGAGTCTACGTTTTTCAAGCGCGACGGCAAGTACATGGTCCGAACTGACGGGCCTGACGGTAAACTTGCCGATTACGAAATCAAGTACACGTTCGGGGTTACTCCGTTGCAACAATATTTGATTGAGTTTCCCGGGGGACGTTATCAGGCGCTGGGCATCGCCTGGGACAGCCGCCCGCAGTCAGAAGGCGGGCAACGCTGGTTCCATCTTTATCAGGACCAAAAAATCGATCATAACGATCAACTGCACTGGACCGGGCGCTACCAGAACTGGAACCTACAGTGCGCCGAATGCCATTCGACCCATCTCAAAAAAGGTTACGACGCGGCGATGGACAGTTACCAAACAACATTCAGTGTTTTGAATGTGTCTTGCGAGTCGTGCCACGGACCTGCCTCGCAACATGTGGCCTGGGCGAAAAGGGCGCAGCCGCCCTATGCGCATGACGACGACAAAGGTCTTGCGGTTCGGCCGCAAAGTCGATGGCGTGAAGCCTGGAAATTTCCGGACAGCGCTGTGAAATTCGCCCGGCGGGATCGGCCTGCCGCCGATGCGCTGATGAATACCTGCTGGGCCTGCCATGCTCGCCGTTCGACGCTGGCCGAAGGCGGATTAGCCGGTTTGCCGCTGGAAGATACGCATCGCCCGGCGCTGTTGACTCAGCCGACTTATTACGCCGACGGCCAGCAGCGCGACGAGGATTATACCTGGGGTTCTTTTCGTCAGAGCAAGATGTACCAAAAAGGTGTCACCTGCCTGGACTGCCACGAACCGCACACGCTTAAGCTGCGCGCCGAAGGCAACGCCTTGTGCCTGCGCTGCCATAATCCGGCCGAATTCGATACCGGCAAACATCATTTCCACAAGCCGGGTTCCAAAGGCGCTCAGTGCATCGACTGCCACGCGCCGGAACAGAATTATATGGTCATCGACGGACGCCACGATCACAGTTTTCGTTTGCCCAGGCCGGACCTGTCGACCGAACTGGGCACTCCGAACGCCTGCACGATGTGCCACCAAAATCGCAGGCCCGAATGGGCCGCTTCGGCGTTGGATAAGTGGTATGGAAAATCCTGGCGGCAACGCCCGCATTACGGAACCGTGCTGCACGCTGGCGCAGTACAAGGCGTCAAAGCCTTGCCCGCCTTGCTCGAACTCGCCCAAGATTCGGCGAGTCCGGCAGTCGTGCGCGCGACCGCCGCAATGCTCGCTGGTCCCTTGATGCGTCCGGAGTACATCACCGCGGCGCGATTATTGCTGAAAGATGCCGATCCGTCTGTGCGTATTGCAGCGCTGGGACTCGTTGAAGCTTTCGATCCCGGCAACCGGTTACAGGCTGCGGCTCCGCTGCTGTCCGATCCGATTCGCGGTGTGCGTATCGAGGCGGCACGCATCCTTGCCGATGTGCCCGATAGCGAGTTTCCAGCGAATCAGTTGGGCGTTCGCGAAAGCGCGATCAAGGAATATCAGAATGATCTGTCGGTCAATGCCGATTGGCCGTCGGAAACTGTGAATCAGGGCAATTTTTTGTTGCGGCAAGGCCGGTTGGATGCCGCGATCGCGGCGTATGAGCGCGCAATTAGGCTTGACCCGCTCTTTGTCGGCGCTTACGTCAATCTCGCCGATGCCTATCGGCAACAGGGTCGCGAGGGCGAGGGCGAGAAGCAATTGCGGCGAGGGTTGGCATTGCTGCCGAACGCTGCGGATTTGCATCACGCGTTGGGCTTGGTGTTGGTGCGTCAAGGCAAAAGCTCCGCCGCGCGTTTTGAGCTGATGACGGCAGCCAAGCTGGCTCCCGACAACGGCCGCTACACCTATGTCTATGCGGTGGCTCTGCATTCGGCCGGGAAGCGGCGCGAGGCGCTGGCGGTTTTGAAAGCGGCCGACGGGCGCCGGCCGTATGATCTCGATATTCTGAGTGCGCTCATTTCGATGCTGCGCGAGGCTGGCGACGCCAAATCCGCGCTGGTATACGCACGCAAAGCAGTCGAAGTCCTGCCGGATGATCCGGATATAAAACAGTTGGTGGACGAGTTGGAAGGCGAGAAGCAAGCCGCTGTGAATTCGAGTATTAAACGTGTTAAATAAACCCAGGCGTAAAAATGAAAAGCTATAAATTTCGGGTCATTGCGGTTTTGATGGCGAACGGCTTGATCGCGGCATGTAGCGGTACATCCGGAGGAAAGGTAGCCGATATGCCAGGTCAGAACGCTGCCCAGCGGGCGTTGACGGAGAATGGCCTTGCCAATGCATGTTACCGAATCGATCGTTTGGGCGCGTTTTCGCTCGACAAGGGCGAATTTAACCGTCAATACGGAGAAGGCATCGCGCAGAGGGATAAGGTCGCTCTGGAGAAGATCGCCTTCGGCGATCTGGACCATGACGGGCTCAGCGATGCGGCGGTCATTTTGGCATGGCAGAGCGGAGGGTCGGGTACATTTAGGTATCTGATGGCGATGCGGAATACCGGCAATGCGTCCCGACAGCAGGATGGTATTTTACTGGGCGACCGCGTCCAGATCAGTGCATTGTCGATTGGCGACGGTGAAGTCCGCTTGGAAAAGGTCCAGGCAGGCCCCAGCGATCCGGCCTGTTGCCCGAGTCAGCGGATCAAACAAGCCTATAGCCTGCGTGACGGCAAGTTGGCGCAAAGTGCGGATAAGATCGGCGATTTGGATGCATCGATCTCTTTGAACTCAATGATTACCGGCATCGTCTGGAAATGGAAACATTTTAAGGGTACATCGGAGTCGCGCCATTTCGTGATTGGCGATCCCAACAAATACACACTGATTTTGCTTCCGAACGGTTCCTATCGGGCCAAAGCCGATTGTAACCGTATGCAAGGTAGATATACCCTTGACGGTAGGCGCATCAAGATAGGGCCGGGAGCTGCGACGTTGGCTGAATGTGAACCGGGATCCCGATATGCGGAATATTTGAAGGATCTGACCGAAGCGGTCAGCTTTGTTGTACACGATAATCAACTTGTATTGAACCTGGTGATGGATGGGGAGAGTCTGGTTTTCGAGAATGGAGGAACTGCTTCAAATAACCCCCGATATTAGGCTAAAGTCCAATAGCGCAAATAAACTGAACCCGCTAAAGTGACGCCATGATGATCAGTGATAAGACGGTTATTGCCATTGTCGATGATGAAGAGTCCATTTGCAAAGGTCTTGAGCGGTTGCTGCGTTCCGCCGGACTGACTGCGAAAGCATTCCTTACCGGCGCCGATTTCCTGCGGTTTATCCAAAACAACCGTCCGGATTGTCTTGTGCTCGATCTGAACATGATGCCGATGAACGGTTTTTCGGTTTTGGACCGACTGGCGCTGTTGGGCTGGAAGCTGCCGGTCATTATCATTACTGGCGATGATAGCGAGGAAGCATGCGAACGCGCGATGAATAAAGGGATTGCTGCTTTTTTGCGTAAGCCGGTTGATGGTCAGGTATTGCTTGATGCAATCGAGCGCGCTATCAACCATAGCGCGTAAACCCGCGCACGATAAAGTTATGGCGGATATGAATATCGAACGTGTAATTTGCTTAATCCTTCAACTCCGGATTGCGGCAATGAGATGGCGAAATGGTGAATGTGAAAATGATGTGCAAAGAATAGGTTAAACGATTCAACAACTGATATAACTCTTTAAAGGAGAAAAAAACGATGATAAACCATCACACTAATGCAAAGCGTAACGCGAAATCCTGGGCACCCATTCCTGCGATGGCTTTGGGAGTTTTGCTGTTAAGTGCGTGTACGACGACGCAAAAGGCGCCTATTGAGCAAGCATCGATGAGTTGTGGCCTGCTTGGCGATGTCTGCGGAAAACTCACCCCGGGAGGAAAAGATCAGGCGGGTCTGCGCTATATCAACCCATCAGCGCAGTGGACTAACTACAGCAAGGTAAAGATTGAACCGGTCACTTTCTGGGGGGGAGACTCTACGGCGGTTTCCGCTACCGACCAGCAAGTGCTGGTGAATTATTTTTCCCAACAGCTCAAAGAACAGGTCGGGAAGAAATTAGAAATTGTCGATTCTGCGGGACCCGGCGTCTTGAAGCTAACGGTCGCGATGACCGATGCCGAAACGGCTACGCCGGTGCTGCGCAGTATTTCGATGATCATTCCTCAAGCCCACATGTTATCCAATCTTAAATATCTGGCTACGGGGACCTTTCCGTTTGTCGGCGGGGCCCAAGTGGAAGCGAAAATTACCGATTCGGTATCGGGGGATTTACTGGCGGCTGTTGCCGATAAGCGTATCGGTGGTGGAAGCTTTACCACGGGCTTCCAGTGGCAATGGGGCGATGCCGAAAATGTTATAGATAAGTGGTGCGAAAAAACTGCGGAACGTTTATCTTCCTGGACTTCGGGCCAAGCAACGCCGTAACGAGCGTTTTTAATCGGAAAGTGCGCCGCTTAACGGTGTAGAAAATCGGAGAAAAAATTGAAAACGTTAATTAAAAGGCTGAAAATAGCGGCCATGTTTTGTGTGCCGATTTGCCTTATCGGTTTACTCTTCTCGGGTTGCGCCTCCGTCCAGTCGGGTACTAATGAAATGAAAGCGCTGGCTGTCACCCCGGCGCCCGACGCCGGTTTCATCGAAAACCCTCAACAGCAAACTAAGCGAGCCGATTTGCCCTTTCAGAAGGTCTGGATCAAATCCGGTTTCGACCCACTCGACTACAAGGAATTGGTCGTCGCGCCTGTCAATACCTACTATATGCAGCAAATGGATTGGCTTCATAGCTTGAGTACGGCCAACTTGATCGGCAATGTACAAAAGGATATCGAAGAACTGGCGCTGTATTTTCACGACCAGGTGGTTAAGGATTTCAATGAGGACCCCAACCGACGCTTCCGTATCATTGAGCTTCCCGAGCAACATCGGCAACCCGCGTTGCGCCTGGAACTCGCGCTGATCGAGATCGACCCCTCGCAACCGGTACTGCATGCGCTCAGTTGGGCGGGGCCTCCGGGTACGGGTACTGCCGCCGGTATCATCAATCAGCGCAGAGTCGCGTTCGAAGGCCGCCTGCGCGACCTGCAAACCGGCGAGTTGGTCGCCACCTTCGCCGATCGCGACATGGCGGATGCCGGTCCTCTCGATCTGACCCGACTGACCTGGTACGGTCCTGCGAAGGGCATTATGGATCAGTGGGCAAAGCAGTTCGTGCAAATCGCCAACAGGAAAGCCGGCGAGATGGTTACCGATCCGATTCCGTTTACGTTGAGACCTTTCTAGCCGGTATTGTTCAGGCCGGTTACGATATGAGCTATCGATCATAATACTTAACGTTACTGAAAATATAATAGAGACTATCGGCAAGGACGCCTCCGGCAGTAGCAAAATCATTACCAAATAAAGGAAAACCAAATATGACGATTCGGCTGATCAAAACACTTGATAGTGAGAACTGGATCAAAGTCAGCGACAAACTGACTGTCAGTGAATTTCAGAAGCTTCAATCCATGGGTGAGTTGAGCCTGGAATGGTTCGGTCAGTTTCGGGTTTTAATTGAACTGGAGGATTTTCAAGGCTGGAGCAGGGAACCCGGATGGGTGGATTCTTTTTTTGTAACGGAGGACGGAAAACGAATTTCAAAGGTTGCATTTGTCGGTGACGAGAAATGGAAAGACGAAGTCTTCATGTTCATGGGTAAACAAATGCGCAAAACGGCCATCGAATTCTTTCCAAAAGTTCAACTTGCCGAGGCGAAAGCCTGGTTATGCGAAGACATTTCCCAATCCATCTTCATTGATTAGGTACCCATGATGTCAAATCAAAATAAAACAGCAATAAAGAGTTTGTGCCGCCGGCTAGTCCTTATTCTGGGGTTGGCCGGCGTTATTCAGGTCCATGCCGCAAACCTTCCCGATGCGCAAGAATTAATGCAATTACTCGGTATCCAGCAGAAGGAATTTGCGAGTCTGGATCAGGGAAAAGTCGTTTCCTTTGATGTTGCGGAGGGCGACGAAAAAGAATTGGCGGCGGGCGTTGTGATCTATTTGCCGGCCTCGCCAGCCAAGATTATTCAGTTTATCAATAAGAAAGGCATGGCGGCCATCGATACCGATGTGATTGCGCAAGGTTCTATTCCTGCTCAGGCAACGGAGGACGCCTTCAAAGGTTTCGTTATCAAGGCGGGGAGTGATGAAGCAAAGGATTTTTTGCAGTCAAAGCCAGGAAGTCAATTTAATCTTTCAACTGAAGAATTCCAGAGCCTTCGCAATGCCGGTTCCTCGTCGCCTGATGCGGCTTCGCAAGTCTACCGGAAGGTTTTATTCGAACGTTGGCAGAGCTATCGCAAAAACGGTCTGAAGGGAATCGCAACCTATGATCGTGGCAATGGCACGGAAGCGAATCCAGGCGGAGAACTGCGGGACGCCACGCAAGCCAACAAAGTCCTGGCGCGTTACTTTCCGGAACTCAATAAGGCCTGGCTCAATTATCCCGCCGCTTTGCCTACTGGCGCCGAGGAGCGATTTTTCTGGCTTAATCGCAAGGTGGAAGGGCGACCCACTGCAATCCTGGGGCATCGTATTATTTTGAGCGCAGGTGAGGTGGGCGAGGTGATTATTGTCCGGCAGTTTTATGTCGGACATTCCTATAACTCCACGCAACTGAGCGTTGCCTGCCTGCCTTATCGCAACGGCTCGCTGCTTTTCTACGCAAATCGAAGTTTTACCGACCAAGTCGCGGGTATGGGCAGCAGCCTGAAGCACTCGATCGGACGCGAACAAATGAAAGGTGAAATTATTAAACAACTAACGAATTTGCGTAAGGTCTTTAAATAAACGGATAAGTCAATGCTCATTTCCTCATTTTTAGGAGTTCGGCATAAACGAAAACACAAAGGGCCTGGATGTCACAAGATTATGGCAATTCTTTACAAAAGTTAGCCGTTTTGAGAACATGGCTGATAACAGGTTTTAGAAGTGATGAGTGATCTCCTCATCGTTCCCGGAAAACCCTAACAATAAACGCCTCGTGCGGTATTTTATTGCCGAAATCTAGCAAGATGCAGCATGATGACTAAGTCTGCACTTCGTTGTCGATCCGTGCTTTATTATTTCTCTAAAAAATTTAAGGCATTTGGGAAACGAATCGTTGCGTTGTTGAGCGCACTTTCTCATGTTCCGATAATCCTCGCCGCTTGGCAAAGAATTGAGAAATATTAACGTGGATTTTCGAAGAATATGATCCAAATTGTTATGGGCAGAAAGCCTCATTGCAAAAATGCCTATGACGTATTGCCAAAGATCTGCTTAAAGCCAAAGTGATGAAATCCGAATTCTTCAACCTGCATTTTGGGAGCCATTGTGGTTGTCACTACCTCGGATTAAGGCTATGAGTACAGGTATTACGCTGGTTACAGGGGCGAGTGGACACCTTGGTGCTAACTTGGTTCGCCGGTTGCTCGCCGATGGCGAGCAAGTGCGGGTGATGATGCATTCCGAACGCGACAATGGGGCGCTCGTTGGCCTGGACGTGAAGCGCGTGGTTGCCGACCTTCGCAACCCTGATGCGGTTTCAGCGGCTGTGCGCGGTTGTGCCCGCGTTTACCATTGCGCCGCTTTGGTTTCGACTATCGATGGCAACGCGGCGCATAAGCGCGAATTATTCGATACCAACGTCCTCGGCACAATCCATGTTCTTCAGGCTGCCAAACACCATAGCGTCGACAAGGTGGTGGTGTCGGGGTCGTTGAGCGCCACCGGCTACGAGTCCGATCGTTCCAGCCACGAGGACATGCCGTTCTATCCTTTCGATCGCCATCTGCCCTATGGCTTTACCAAGCATCTGACCGAGCATGAATGTCTCAAAGCCCACACCGACGGCCTGAACGTGGTGGTCGCGACTTCCTGCGCGATTATCGGCCCCCACGACTATGCGCCATCTCGGATGGGTCGCGTACTGATTGATTTTGCTCACGGCAATCTGCGCGCCTACATTCCTGGAGGCTTCGAATTCGTATCCGGCCGCGATATTGCCGAAGGGCATGTTTTAGCGATGCGGCATGGACGCTCAGGGCAGAAATATATTATTAGCACCGCTTACGCCAGCGTGGATGATCTGATGGCGCTGTTTCGGGAAGTCACCGGCCGCCCATTGCCTCGGCTGCGTATGCCGCCGTTGCTGATGGCCGCTCTGGCCGAAGTGACCGACAAGACCTGGTATCGGATATTTCCCAATCTGCCCCGGCGCTTCACGCCGGCGGCGGTGCGCTTGCTGCAGATGCGCCGGCAGGCGGGCCATGACAAGGCTAAACAAGAATTGGGCTATCAGCCCACCCCATTGTCCCAAGCGGTGCGGGAAGCTTACGAAGATTTCGTGCGCAGGGGCTTAATCGTCCCCGGCAAGTAAAGTACAAACACATCCCTGCTTAGCGAATCGGAGTTCCGAAGATGAACAACACACAGACAATAACTCCGCCCCCCGCCTTTGCGGAAGCCAAGACTTCCCGGCAAAAGGCGCGTGCCGCCGGCATGGACCCTGATCGCTGGTATGTGGTGGAATACGACGGTGCCGTAAAAAAAGGCCAGGTGAAGGAGGTCATTTTCTGGAACACCCCCATTGCCCTTTATCGAGGCGAAGACGGCGAACTCGCAGCCATGCAGAACCGCTGCGCGCACCGCCAGCTCAAGCTCAGCCAGGGCGCGGTGAACAAGTGCAGTTTGCGCTGCGCCTATCATGGCTGGGCCTACAATAGGGAAGGCTGGCTGGAGGACTACTCCCACGACAGCTTCGGCAAGCCGCTGATCAAGAAACAGCTGCGGACTTATCCCGTGCAAGTCCGCTACGGCCTGATCTGGCTTTTCCCAGGCAACCCGGAACTGGCCGACGGGCACAAGATACCCGAAATACCCGAACTCATCGGGGATAACCCTTGGGCCAGCTTTGCCGTGGATTACACCTGGCAGACGCATCATTCGATGGTGATGGAGAATATCTGCGATTTCTCCCATGCCTTCCTGCACCGTAAATACAAGCCTTTCATCGACGCCAAACTGACGCATCACGAGGCTGATGACGATCGGGTTTACCTGACCTATGATACCTATATGGCTGGCGGCCGGATTTCCGGGCTTTTCGTTGACCGCAACCGGGTCAATACCCGCTCGATCGAATTGTGCTACGAGTATCCCTACCAATGGACCAACACCGGCGACAGCATCAAGAACTGGTCGTTTATGCTTCCGATCGACGAGCGCACCACCCGGGTGTTTTTCCTGTTTTATTTCGATGCGCTGACGATTCCGCTGCTTTCGATTAAAACTCCGAAATGGCTGACCCAGTTGGTGCTGAATATCGCCAAGCCTCTGGTGTTCAGGCCGATACTCGATCAGGACGGTGTCGCCCTGGAAGCCGAGATGTTAAGCTACGAAACCTACTGGAATGCGCCGCCCATCGAACTGAATCCCGTGGTGCCGATGTTCCAGCGTCTTAGCGCGCGCAAGTGGGAGGCGTATCTGGCCAGAAAGGAGGCGGCGCAGGCTGCTTTAGCGGATTGATTAACAACATTTTTGATTAATGAATATCACCCATCGCGCCGCCAAGCTCGCCGAATGTTTTGCCCGAAACCCTTGGAAGATCTTGGGATTAGCCCTGTCGCTGTCAGTTTTGGCCCTATGGGCGACGATGCAACTCCCGGTCTACACCTCGCGGCAGGCGCTGCTGCCGCAGAACACGGACGTGGCGAAGCGCTTCAACGCTTTCCTGAAAAATTTCGGTTCCGCCTCCGATCTGATGGTCGTATTGGAGGGGGCGCCCCGTAACGAACTGGAATCCTTTGCCGATGATCTGGCGGTAAAGTTAAGAGCGGAGCCCGAGATCGGCCAGGCGACATCCCGTCTCGATACCGCGTTTTTTCTGGACCACGCCTACCTACTGATGCCAACCGAGGCTCTGGACAAGCTGGCCGGGATCGCAAAGCAGTCGGTCCTGGGTGGCGGGATGGAGCAAAGCCTGAGCAAAGCGTTGAGTTGGAGTAAAGACCATCCGCCGCTGGGAGGGACCGACACCAACCTCGAAACCGCCGAAGCCAGCCTAAAGCTGGCGGAGTTTTTCTTGGAAGAGTGGCAGCGCTGGCTGTCCGCTGAAACCGCGCCAGCCAGCTTGGACTGGAACCGGCTGCTGGCCAAAAACGGGGCAGGGGGCACGGCCGATGGCTATTTTGCCTCGCGCGACGGCAAGATGCTGTTTTTGTTCGTCCATCCGAAAAAACCTTCAGAGGATTTCGAGAACCTTGGTCCCTTTGTCGGCAAGGTCAAGCAGGTGTCGGAGGCTTTGGGTGGGCAAGTCAAAGCTGCCGGCCATAACCCGCCTACAGTGGGCCTGACCGGGTTGCCCGCCATCGAGTATGAGGAATTCGTCAATATCCGCAAGGATATCACCCTGGTGATATTTACTTCCGCCGGATTGATCGCCGCCTTGATCTTGGTGGTGGTCCGCAGCGTACGCTGGGCCGTGCTGATTTTCATCCCGATGGGGCTCGGGGTGCTGTGGAGTTTGGGCCTGGCCCTGGTCACCGTCGGCCATCTGACCATCATCACCGCCGCCTTCATCGCGATCCTGTTCGGCCTGGGTGCGGACTACGGCATCTTCACCTCCTCGCGCATCGCCGAGGAGCGACGGGCCGGCAAGCCTTTGGTGGAAGCCATCGGGGCCGGCATCGGCTCATCCTTTATCGCGGTGCTGACGGCGGGCGGCGCCTCGCTGCTGATCTTCGGCGCCCTGGCCACGGTCGACTTCCCCGGCTTCGCCGAACTGGGCCTGGTGGCGGCCAAAGGCGTACTGATGATCCTGATCAGCACCTGGATGGTCCAGCCCGCGCTCTATGCCTTGCTGCCGCCCAAATTGAGAGAGATTAACTTGCCAATCACGCAGACAAATCCGGCAGGACCTGGGAGATACGGCGGCAGGTTCCCCAAGCCTGCCGCAGTGGCTCTGGTGATTCTGGCGATAGGCGGCTCCGTCTTTGGCGGCATGAAGGGACTCGGCATTCCGTTCGATTACGACGTGCTGGCCATGTTGCCTAAAGATTCCCAGGCGGCCTATTATCAACGCCGCATGGTGGAGGAGAGCGACTTCCAGTCCGAGGTGATTATTTTTACGGCTAAGGACATGGCCGAGGCCCGGCGAATCACCCGCGAGGCGGGCAAGCTCAAGACCGTTGCCCAGGCGCAATCGTTGGCCAACCTGTTTCCAGAGGACAGAGGCGAGCGCCTTCACAAAGCCGTGAGTATCGGCGAGGCGTTCGCCCGGGCCGATTATGCCAAGCAGATCGCCGAACTCGACCAGGCCGGCTTGTCCGCGAAATCATTCGAGCTATTGCGGGAGGTGCTCGAAAATAGCGCCGGCATCATCGATGAAGCCGAGGAGCAGGCCTTCTCGGCAGGGCATAACAAACTGGTCGAGAGTTTGGAGGATGTGCGCGCGCAGCTTTTGGCGATCTCGGCGAAACTTGCCGCAGACGGCGAACAGGGACGGATGCGCAGCGAGAGTTTCCTGCGGGCCTTGTTGGCCTCAGCGGATGCCGGGCTCAAAATCATCGACGGCTGGCGGCAGGCCGAGGCTCTCACACCGGCGCAGTTGCCGCCGGCCTTGCGCGACCGATTTTTTTCCGCCGACGGTTCCATCGCGGTTTACGCCTTTCCGGCCAAATCGGTGTACGATCCCGGCAACCTCGACGCTCTGATAAAAGACGTGTACGGCGTCTCGCCGGAAGCGACCGGCTTCCCGACCACGCACCAAGCGTTTGCCAAATCGGTGGTGGAAGGTTTCAGCCGCGGCACGCAATTGGCTTTGGTGTTGTGCCTGCTCTGGGTTATGGTTGCGACGCGCAGCTTGCGCGGCTTTCTGCTGGCGGCGCTGCCTCTGCTGATCGGCGGCGGCTGGATGCTCGGGCTGATGGCCCTGTGCGGCATTCGCTATAATTACGCGAACATCGTCGCGTTGCCTCTGGTAATCGCGTTGGCGGTGGATTATGGCGTGTGGTTCAGTTATCGCTGGGGCGAATTGAAGGGGCACACGCCATTGCAAGTCAGTCTGGCCGCCGGCAAGGTGATCGGGTTGGCCGCGGGCACCGAATTGGCCGGCCTGGGCGCGATTACCCTGGCCAGCTACCGGGGCGTGTCTTCCCTGGGCGTCAGCATCACGATCGGACTGTTGTGTTGCCTGACCGCAACTCTCGTCGTGGCGCCTGCCATCGGACAATTACTGGATTCCAAGAGAAAATCATCATGCGAAAAACCTGTCTTATAATCGCCGGCCTGCTGGTCTCCTTCGTCGCAAACGCCGCGCCCAATCCCGAAATGATCGTGGTGTGCTATCCCGGCGGCCTCGTGAATGCCAAGGATGCCAACGAAGCGATGAGTTCGATGCTGCGGGTGTTGGAACGCGTCGGCCAGTGGCAAGAGAATAGCTTCATCAGCCTGTTTACCGCCAAAGCGGACGAATGCAGGCAACGAATGGCCGAAAAGCGTCCCAAGTTCGCGATCACCTCTTTGGGGCTCTATCTGGAACTGCGCAGCCAACACAACCTGGTGCCGATAGTCCAACCCATGATTAAAGGCCTGACCCACGAGCGCTACCGGGTGATGGTGCAGAAGGACAAATACAAGAGCCTGGACGAGCTGAAAGGCAAATCCCTCGGCGGCACGGTATTGGAAGAACAGTCCTACATCGGCAAGATCGTTTTTGCCGGGAAATACGACCCGGCCAGTTTCTTTGCCCTGAAAAAGTCCAATCAGGCCATCCGCGCGTTGCGCGCATTGGATAAAGGGGAACTCGATGCCGTTATTTTGAACGAGCAGCAATTCGGCGGACTCGG
This sequence comes from Methylomicrobium sp. Wu6, assembly GCF_035916875.1. Classification (NCBI taxonomy): domain Bacteria; kingdom Pseudomonadati; phylum Pseudomonadota; class Gammaproteobacteria; order Methylococcales; family Methylococcaceae; genus Methylomicrobium; species Methylomicrobium sp. Wu6. The sequence goes on along the minus strand of NZ_JAXUHN010000060.1, from coordinate 2,410 downwards.
CTCGCTGCATTTGCAAACGCCCCTTGCAGCGGTCTTCACGTCCGAGGAAATCCCGCTGATGGGGGTCGTGGCCAACAGCGCTACTACGACCGCTGAAGAACGCGCTCGCTTCAGCAAGGCGCTGGAGGGGATGTGTGCCGATACCGAAGGCAAAAAACTGTGCGAACTGTTCGGAGTCGAAGCCTTCGCCGCCGTGGACCCGACCGTGTTCGAGCCCATGGTCAAGCTGTGGGATAAGGGGAGTTAAGATTTTGCGTCACGCACGACTTTTTGCTGCCGTTTCGATGCTGGCATTTCTGGCGGGATGTGCCGGGCTCCAGAGCGACCAAGTTCGATTCGACCGGCTCTCCGACTGCCCCAAGCAGACTTCGAATGAACTCTTTGCCAAACAAAGCCAGCTGGGCCCATTGAGCAACACCCATACCCTGGAATGTGCGCTGACTGTTCTGCGCTACAGCCAGGATATCGCGCTGCTTCGGACCTCGCTAGGCAGCCGCCTTTGCCTGCATCTGGCCGAGCGCGAAACCAACCCCGAAAAACGCGAAAAGCTCGCCGCCGAAGGCGTGTACCTTGCCGAAGTCGCCCTGATGCATGAGGGCGACGAGGATGGGCCAGTGCACTACTATCTGGCGGCCAACCTTGGCCTGGCGGTGCGCGAACACATCACCCTGGCCATGGAGAACCTTGGCCGGCTGGAAAGCGAGATGAAACAGGCTCTAGCTTTGAGTCCGGATTTCGACGACGGCGGGCCGATGCGTATTTTGGGAGCGCTTTATCTCAAAGCACCGGCTTGGCCCAATGGCATAGGCGATCTCGACAAGGCGCTGGAATTGCTGGAAAAGGCGGTGAAGGAGCATCCCGGGCATCCGCTCAACCACCTGTTTTATGCCCAGGCGCTTTGGGCTGAGAGCGACGAGGCTGTCCTTGCCCAGGTAAAAGCGGAATTCGCGCTGGGAGAGAAGCTGTTGGCCGAAGGCAATTGGGGCTACAACAAAGAGCCCTGGACAAAGGAATTCGATTTGTTTCGACAGGAGCTTGGAGAAGCCGGTTCGCCGCGCTAGCCAGTCCTGGCGGCGGCCTTCAGATATGCAAATACCATCAAACCACGGGCGGTCTAGTGCTTGAGTCCGCCATTCCCGTGAATCAATGGCATTGGCCCAATATACCGCAAAGGCGGTTAAATGACTTTAGCATTTTGTCTGCCAGCAACTTCCGGCCGATGATATGCTTGACATCGCTGGCGATTCCCGACACTTTATCGGTATAACTGCGCACTTGTTGAAAGATGACCGTGCCGTCGCGGTAAAGGAGGCAGCCGGTTATCCACTGGCTGGAATTGTAGGAATGCGGCGCATAGAACTCACGGGTCAAAATTAAGACTCCGCCGTTCCAATCCATACTGATGCGGTGCCTGAGGATGACCGCCGGACGGCTTTCCACTTTTTTTTCGATCCAGGGGAAGGCCTCGTCCGCTTCGGGCGGCAAAGGTTTTGGGTAATTCAGCCATGCCTTGTACAAGTCGGGCAAATAACGCGCCAGGATGGCGTTTGCGTTTGCGGCCTGGCGCAGTTGCAAAGAAGGTTTGGAATTTTCGTTTTCCTCCCGCGCATAAGGCGCTATTCCGTTCGTTCCCCCGCGCCGATAGGCTTCAAAGCGCTGAAACAGCATCTCCCTGTAATGTGACAAGACCGCGTCTCGGATCGCTTGATGGGGCATCCGCAGGAGTGTTTTTTTGAGAGTTTTGAAACTGTCCATCTCAGCGGAGGACAGGTTGAATGCGTCGCCCGGTTCGGCATCCAATAGGGCCTCGGCTTCTTCCGGGGACAGGATGACAGCCGCCAAGGAAGCCGAGCCGGCGGGTTCACCCAGCAATCCGTACGCCGTGATATCAACGTCCAGCGGGTCAGGATTTTGGCGACGCAACTGCTCGGCCGCCTTGGCCAAAGGGACAGGCAGCAGCCAGGCGATGCCCGCCGCAAGCTCGTCGGCTGTGCCTTCGCTTAAGTCGTAAACGACGGGTTGGCCTTGCGCGAGTTCGGCAATCTGCTTCTCATCCATCCCCAGCACCGCCAATATCTCCTCGACCGCCGGCGGGTCAGCAAAAGCGGGAGTTCCAAGCAGTATGAAACCGATGCCCACGAGCCTCGCCAGGGCGGCGGCATGATTCGGTTTTCGTTGCATCGGACACCTCCCGGCGTCAAGCAATTGCAGGCGGACAGTATACTCGGGGGGCGCGGATGCTGAAAGCTCATTCGATATAAAGGGCATCTCCGGACATTCTCAATTTTTTGGATAAGTGTCTCGCAGAAAGTTGATTGGCGTTAAACTAAAAGCTTTTTAGAACCAGCAGGAAACAGAGTTGGCAAGGGTTGCCCGATTAGAACTATCAGAAAACGATGACGCATGTTTG